>NZ_JBMDWH010000198.1:0-1651 GCF_048595345.1 Allobosea sp. | reverse complement strand
GGACATTCTGCGCGTCACCACCGGAGCGGTCGATCGCATCGAAGGCGCCAGCGGCTCCTATGCCATCGCCCATGGTCATCCGCTGATGACAAAGGTCACCGGGCTGGGCTGCGCCTCCAGCGCGCTGGTCGCCGCCTGCCGGGCCGTGGAGCCCGATGCAGCGCTCGCGGCGGGCGCGGCGCTCACGGCCTATGGCATCGCCGGCGAGATCGCGGCCGAGCGCGCGCAGGGGCCGGGCAGCTTCGCCATGCATCTAATCGACGCGCTGGCGGGGCTGGACGAGGCGGCGCTGGCGGCGCGGATGAGCTGACGCCTACTCCGTTGGCGTCAGCGGCATCGGGGCCGGCTTCGGCGGGCGCGGCTTGGGCTTGGCGGCGGGCTTGGGCGCCGTGTCGAGGCCGAGCCGGGCCCGCAGCTCCGCCGCACGCGCCTCGGTGAGGCGGGCGGTGCAGAAGCCGTATTGCGCCTCGCGCTGGTAATCGCGGCAGGTCATTTCGCGCTCGCCGGAAAAACCGGCCTGCTCGCGGGCCACGCCGCGCTGATCGACGGCGTTGGCGCGGGCCGTCAGCGTGCGATAGCCCTCGCGCACCGCCCGCTCGGCCGTGCCACGGGCCTTCTCGATCGCCTTGGCCTGCGCCGCGACGCCGGCGAGATCGGCGCCCCACAGGCCGCGGGGGTCGATGCGGCATTGCGCGGCCTCGACCACGCAGGGCTCGCGCGGCTCGACCACGAGGAAGGCGCCGTCCAGCACGTCGAAGACGATCGGGCAGATCGAGGCTTCAAGCCTGTAGCGCGGCACGCCCGCCGGCCGGCCGAGCGGTGTGACCGGCACCGGCGCCTCGCCGAAGGAGACCGCGCAGGGCTCGCTGAGGTTCGGCGGCTGGAAACCGTCGAGATCGAGCTTGAGGCCATAGCCGGTCGCGGTCTTCGTCAACGTCGCCGAGCCGTGATTGCCGTTGCGGCGGAGGGCCTTGCCGAGGATATCCTGCTCGGTCGGCGCCTTGATGGCGGGCATCGCAGGCTCGCGCGGGGCAGCGGGGACGCCGCTGGAGGGCGGCAGCGCCTGCGGCGTGCCGGGGGCCGCGAAAGGCTGGGCGCCGGGCAACTGCAGGGGCTGCGCCGCCGCGGCCGCAGTCAGCAGCAGCGCCAGCGGCACGAGACCGGCCGAGAGATGCCGCTTCTGTCGCATCGGCTTCCTTATAGCGTTTCCAGCCGCGATGCTTGATCGCGGGCGTGCCGGCCCGCAATGGCAGCGGGGACACAGTGAACCGAGAAACGCGCCGATGCCGGCGCAAAGCGCGGAAGGCGCTGCGATTCTTAATCGGCTCGCCTGTCTTGCAAGGGCGGGAACACCCTCACTATATACCCCGCCGAGGGGCGGCCTGAACCACCGCCCGACGTGGAATGCCGGTTCGTTCGCCGCTTGAGCGGGGGCGGGCCGGTCCATGGGCCGGCGGGCGGCGCACAATGCGACGCAGGCCGGCGATCTGCTCAATCGAAAGGGATCCCCTCCATGGGTAAAGTCATTGGTATCGACCTCGGCACGACCAACAGCTGCGTCGCAGTGATGGAAGGCTCGACGCCGAAGGTCATCGAGAATTCGGAAGGCGCCCGCACCACCCCGTCGATCGTCGCGATCACGGATGATGGC
>NZ_JBMDWH010000197.1:0-23021 GCF_048595345.1 Allobosea sp. | reverse complement strand
CAATGGCGTCGCCCTCGTCGTCGAGGACAACGCGATGGTCGCGGCCCGCGGCGGCGCCGACGGCGTGCATCTCACCGGCGGTCCCGCCGCCGTGGCGGAGGCCCGCTCGAGCCTGAAGACCGAGCGGATCATCGGCGCCGGCTCCTTGCGCGCCCGCCATGACGCGATGGATATCGGCGAGGCCGGCGTCGATTACGTGATGTTCGGCGAGCCGCGCCCGGACGGAACGCTGCCGCCCTTGCCTGCCGTGGTCGAGCGCGCCGGCTGGTGGGCGGAAATCTTCGAGACGCCCTGCGTCGCCTATGTGCCCGATGCCGAGGCGGTCGCGCCGCTGGTGGAGACCGGCGCCGAATTCGTGGCGCTGGGCGAATGGGCCTTCGCCGAGGGCCAGGACATCCGCGCTCTGGTCGAGGCCGCCAACGCCGCGATCGGCACCGCTTCGACGCGAAAGGCGGCGCGATGAGGCTGCCCGGCCGAACGCTGCTGCTGGCGGCGCTGCTGGCCGGCGCGCTGCCGGCGCGCGCCGCCGACAAGCCCTTCGCGGACCTGGCCTATGGCGCCTATCAGACCGGCCATTACCGGCGCGCCCAGAGCGAAGCGCTGAAGCGCATCGAGGCCGACAGCAACGACGCCGCCGCCATGACGCTGCTCGGCGAGATCTACCGCCAGGGCCTCGGCGTCGCGCCGGACCAGAAGGCCGCGACGGAATGGTATGAGCGCGCCGATCAGCGCGGCGACGTCAACGCGACCTTCGCCCTCGCCACCGCCCTGCTCGACGAGGCCAGCGGCAAGCGCGACACCGCCCGGGCCGGGCAGCTTCTCGAAAAGGCGGCCGCAGCCGGCCACCCCACCGCCAATTACAACCTCGCCATCGCATTGCTGGCGACCGGCAGCCCGGCCGATGAAAAGCGGGCCGTCGCCTGTCTGGATATCGCGGCCAAGGCCCAGGTGCCGGAAGCGCTCTACGCGCTCGGCGTTCTCGCCAAGCAGGGCCGCGCCGTGCCGAAGAGCGACGAGGCCGCCGCGCGCTGGATGAAGCAGGCGGCCGAAGCGGGCAATGTCTCCGCCGAAGTCGAATACGCCATCATGCTGTTCAACGGAGAGGGCGTCGCCAAGGATCAGCAGGCCGCGGCCAAGCTGTTCCAGCGCGCCGCGGCCGCAGGCAATGCCATCGCCCAGAACCGCCTCGCCAAGCTCTACCAGTTCGGGCTCGGCCTTCCGCCCGACACGATGGAGGCAGCGGCCTGGCATCTCGCCGCGAGGTCCCAGGGGCTCAAGGATGCCGGTCTCGACGCGCTTTTCGACAAGCTCAACCCCGAGCAGAAGAACCGCGCGGCCGGCATGGCCGCCTCCCGCATCAGCAGCTTTGCCTTGACGGCGCCCTGAAGCCCGCGCAAACGACGAGGCATCGAACCCTCGAAACTCAGCCCTCATCCTGAGGAGCGGGCGAAAGTCCGCTCCTCAGGATGAGGGCTGAGAATTTCGCAACACCGCTCTTTCTCAGGCGCCCCACCGGCGCGCAAAAGGTTTCCCCATGATCCGCTCGCCCCTGATGACCGTGATGACCGATGCCGTGATGAAGGCGTCGCGCTCGCTGAAGCGCGATTTCGGCGAGGTCGAGAATCTGCAGGTTCTCGCCAAGGGTCCGGGCGACTTCGTCTCGAAGGCGGACCACAAGGCGGAGCAGATCCTGCGCGAGTCGCTGGAGAAGGCGCGTCCCGGCTACGGCTTCGTGCTGGAGGAGAGCGGCGTCGTCCAGGGCACGGACGAGAGCAACCGCTGGCATGTCGATCCGCTCGACGGCACCCACAACTTCCTGCGCGGCATCCCGCACTGGAACATCTCGGTCGCGCTGGAGCGTGACAACCAGTTCATCGCCGGCATCGTCTACGACGCCGCCAAGGACGAGCTGTTCATGGCCGAGAAGGGCAAGGGCGCCTATGTCAACAACCGCCGCCTGCGCGTCTCCGGCCGCACCGAAGTCTCCGAGATGCTGGTCGGCACCGGCATTCCGCATATCGGCAAGGGCGGCCACGGCCAGTTCCTGCGCGAGCTGGCGGCCGTGATGCCACGCTTCTCCAATGTCCGCCGCATGGGCTGCGCCGCGCTCGACCTCGCCTATGTCGCCGCCGGCCGCCTCGACGGCTATTGGGAGCGCGGCCTCAACACCTGGGATTTCGCGGCCGGCTCCGTCCTGATCCGCGAGGCGGGCGGCACCTTCGGCACTCTGGACGGCAAGCCCGCGACCTCGGCCCGGGATGTCATCTGCGGCAACGAGGCCTGCGAGATCGCGCTGCGCGCCGCGCTGAAGACCGCCGCAGCGTAAGCTTTCGAGATCCGTCCGAACCGTCATCGCGGGCATCGCGATGACGAACCCATTCGGGAGCGCCGCCGCCGCTCTGTGCGTCCGGGGTGACTTCGCTACGCTCGCAAGGACGGTCGAGCACGCGCTTTCGCGCTTGATTGCTGCGGCACGGGAGGCGACAGTCCTCCCCGCGGCCCGAGGCGAACGGAAGTCGAAGCATGGCGAATGAGGAATTTGCGGCCACCGAACCGTCGGCCGCGGCGCGCAGCGATGACTCGCGCTTCTCACGCCCGCTGCGTTATGTCGTCCGCGCCGTCGTCTTTCTGGCGCTGATCGGCTTTCTCGGCTTCATCCTGCAGGACGGCCTCGTCCGCGCCTTCATGACCAATCCGGGGCTGAACGGCCTGATTTTCGGCGCGCTCCTCGTCGGTGTGCTGGTGTCGCTGCGCGAGCTCTGGCGCCTGCACAGCGAAGCGCGCGCCGCCACACGCCTCGCCAAGGCGCCGCTTTCGGCCGAGATCGGCCGCAGCGACGTCATCGCTCCGCTCGGGACCGTTCTGCCGGCGCTGGACCGGCGCGGGCTGAACCCCTCGCAGGCGACCTCCATCGTCGAATCGATCGCGGTGCGGCTGGACGACGGGCGAGAGGTGCTGCGCTACCTTGCGGGGCTGCTGGTCTTCCTCGGCCTGCTCGGCACCTTCTGGGGCCTTCTCGACACGGTGGGCTCGGTCGGCAACGTCATCAACTCGCTGCGCACCGGCGCCGAATCGGGCGTGCTGTTCGACGAGTTGAAGGCCGGCCTCTCCGCTCCGCTCGCGGGCATGGGCCTGTCCTTCTCCTCCTCGCTCTTCGGCATCGCCGGCTCGCTGATCCTCGGCTTCCTCGATCTGCAGGTGGCGCAGGCTCAGCGCCGCTTCCGCAACGAGATCGAGAGCTGGCTGGGCAGCCGCACCGCCACGAGCGGCGAACTCGCCGCCTCCCTGCCCGGGGCAGGCCCAGCGATCGACCGCTTCGAGCAGATGAGCGCCGCGATGGCCGAAGGCGCCGCCAACAACCGCGCGGCGACGCAGGCGCTCGCCAATCTGGCGGAAGGCATCCAGGGCCTCGTCCAGCATATGCGCTCCGAGCAGCAAATGATCCGCGACTGGGTCGAGGCGCAGGCCGCCCGCGAAAAGGACCTGAAAAGGCTGCTCGACCGCCTCGCTGCCGACCATGTCCGGGAGCCGTGATGCGCTCCGCCCCGCAGCCCTAGCAGGACACCGACCATGGCCCTCTCCCGCGCCCATCGCCGTGAGGACGTGAACTTCTGGCCCGGCTTCGTCGACGCGCTCTCGACGATGCTGATCGGCATCGTGTTTCTGCTCACGGTCTTCGTGCTCGGCCAGTTCTTCCTCTCGCAGGAGCTGACGGGCAAGGACACCGCGCTGGAGCGGCTGAACAAGCAGATCTCCGAACTCACCGATCTGCTGGCGCTGGAGCGGTCCCAGAACCGGCAGGCGCAGGAAAGCCTGCAGCTGATGCAGTCGACGCTGGGCAGCGCCCAGGCCGAGCGCAGCCGCCTCCAGGGCCTGCTGGAGGGCCAGCAGAACAGCAACGCCTCGGGCCAGCTCGCCGAGACGCAGAAGGCGCTGGAGAACGAAAAGCAGCTCTCGGCACGCGCGCAAGCAACCGTCGAGCTGGTCAACCAGCAGATCCTCGCGATGCGCCGCCAGCTCGCCGCGCTGGAGGAGGCGCTGGCGGCGTCCGAGGCCAAGGACAAGGACTCGCAGGCGCGCATCTCCGAACTCGGCTCGCGCCTCAATGTCGCGCTGGCCCAGCGCGTGCAGGAACTGGCGCGCTATCGCTCGGACTTCTTTGGCCGCCTGCGCCAGGTTCTGGGGACCCGGCCGGACATCCGCACCGTGGGCGACCGCTTCGTCTTCCAGTCGGAGCTGTTCTTCGATGCGGGCCAGGCCGTGCTGAAGCCGGAGGGTCAGGCCGAGCTGGACAAGTTCGCCACCGTCCTGCTCGACCTGTCGAAGGAAATCCCGCCGGACCTGCCCTGGATCCTGCGGGTCGACGGCCATACCGACAACCGGCCGATCAGGACCGCGCAATTCCCCTCGAACTGGTATCTCTCCTCCGCCCGCGCCATCGCGGTCGTCGAGTACCTGATCTCGCGCGGCCTGCCGAACGACCGCATCGCGGCCACCGGCTTCGGCGAATACCAGCCGCTGGACGTCGCCAACAGCGACGAAGCCCATCGCCGCAACCGCCGCATCGAGTTCAAGATCACCGAGCGGTGATGACGCCGCCCGGCACCGGCATTTGACAGGCGCGCCGCCGAAGGCGTCAGATCAGGCGCTACGCAGGTCTCGGGGGGGACGTGATGAGGACGACGGGGATCGCGGCCTTGGCCGCCGCATACGCCTGGGCTTGCCCGGTGGCCGCTCAGCAGCCGCAGCAGACCGAGATCGTCTTCTGCAACAAGACGGGCTCGAAGATCTTCACGGCCCTGGCGCATGTTCCGCCGAACACCGGCAAATGGACGCTGACGGCGTGGCAGACCCTCCCCGCGGGAGGGTGCAAGAGCGTCGCCCGCTGGAACACCGGTCTGTTCTATTATTATGCCGAAAAGGAAGGCAGAACCTTCCACTGGCCCGGACAAGCCGGCGTCGACAAGACGTTCTGCGTGCCGTCGCGTGCCATCACGCGCGAGATCGTGGGCGGCACCTGCCCCGCCGGCGAGCGCAATGTCGGTTTCAAGGGAACCGTGCCCAATCCCGGCAAATACACGATCAACCTGACATCCTGACCCTGCGGCCCCGGTCAGGCCGCCTCCAGGCCGAATTGCAGCGCAGCCAGCCGGGCATAGAGCCCGCCGCGCGTCTTCAGTTCGGCATGGGTGCCCTGCTCGACGATGCGGCCATCCTGCATCACCAGAATGCGGTCCGCCGAGAGGATGGTCGCGAGACGATGCGCCACGACCAGCGTGGTGCGGCCCTGCATCAGCCGGTCGAGCGCGTCCTGCACCGCCCGCTCGCTTTCCGAATCCAGCGCCGAGGTCGCCTCGTCGAGCAGCAGGATCGGCGCGTCCTTCAGGATCGCGCGGGCGATGGCGAGTCGCTGGCGCTGCCCGCCCGAGAGCGTCACGCCGCGCTCGCCGACGATGGTGTCGTAGCCTTCCGGCAGGGCACGGATGAAGCCGTCCGCCGCCGCGAGCTTGGCTGCGGCCTCGATCTCCTCCAGGCTGGCGCCCGGCCGGCCATAGGCGAGGTTCTCGCGCACCGAGACGCCGAACACCGTCGGCTCCTGGGGCACCAGCGCGAAGCGCCGGCGCCAGTCCTCCGGATCGGCCTCGCAGCCGGCGACGCCATCGACGACCACACGCCCGCCTTGCGGATCGTAGAAGCGCAGCGCCAGTTGCAGCACCGTGCTCTTGCCGGCGCCGGAAGGCCCGACCAGCGCCACCCGCTCGCCGGGTCTGATCGCGAAGCTCAGGGCGTCGAGCGCGGCACCCGGCCGACCCGGATAGGAAAACGACACCTGTTCGAAGGCCAGCTCCCCGCGCGGCGGCTGCGGCATCGGCGTCGGCTGCGGCGGCGCGGCGATGGCGGGCGTCATCGCCAGGATCTCGCCGAGCCGCCCCGACGCGCCGGCGGCCGCGCTGATATCGCCATAGACCTCCGAGAGCTGCCCGAGCGAACTCGCCGCCAGCACCGCATAGAGAATGAACTGGGAGAGCCGCCCGCCGGTCATGCGCCCGTCGAACACCTCGGTCGCGCCGACCCAGAGCACGCAGACCACGCTCGCCGAGACCAGGAAGATCGCGACGCCCGAGAGCAGCGCGCGCGAGGCGGTGGCCCCGCGCGAAGCGTCATAGGCCTCGTCGCTCGCCGCCGCGAACCGCGCCGAGGTCTGCTGCGCCGCCCCGAAGGAGAGCATCGTGCGGATCGCTCCCATCGCCTCGGCGGCGAAGGCGGAGGCATCGGCCAGCCGATCCTGCGCCGCCCTTGCCCGGCGCCGCACCGACCGCCCCGACAGCACCAGCGGCACGACGATGAGCGGGATGACGCCGATCACGATCGCCGACAGCCGCGGACTCGTCGCCACCATCATCCCCACCGCGCCCAGCGCCATGATGGCGTTGCGCAGCGCGATCGAGGCGGTGGAGGCGAAGGTGGACTTGATCTGCGTGGTATCCGCCGTCAGCCGCGAGACGAGATCGCCCGCCTTGCTGGCATCGAAGAAGGCCGGCTCCAGCCGCGTCAGATGGCGGAAGACATCGGCCCTCAGCGAGGCGACGATGCGCTCGCCCACGGTCATCACGAGATAGAAACGCGCCGAGCTCGCCAGGGCCAGGACCGCCACGACGCCGATGAGCAGCATGAAATAGCTGTTGGCGAGCTGCCGCTCCCCTTCCGCGAAGCCGACATCGATCACCCGGCGAACCGCCGTGGGCAGCGCCAGCGTCGCGAGCGAGGCGATCACCAGCGCGATCAGCGCCGCCACGATCCGCCCCTTCTGCGCGCGCGCATAGGGAAGGAAGGTCTTCAGCGAACGCAGATCCGCCTTGTCCTTCTTGTCGGTGCCCTTGGGTTCGGCCACGCATCGGCCTCCTGCAGCCTCGCGCGCGACCGCGCAGGGGAAAGAATGATCGTCCGCCGGCGGTCAAACCCCATCCGCGCCGGCTTGGCAAATGCCGGATCGCCGCAGGCCGGAGTGCATCCGACCTTGCACTGGCGGCGCGTGTGCTATAAGAGCACGCGACTTCACGACAGGCTCATCCGAATTCTTTCGACGGGCCGGGCAGGCTCGCCTGCTTGTCGACATGCCCGTTTTTCTAGTGTTCCGAGGACTTCGCCATGGCCAAGAGCGGCATCCATCCCGACTACCACACCATCAAGGTCGTCATGACCGATGGCACCGAGTACACGACGCGCTCGACCTACGGCAAGGAAGGCGACACGCTGAACCTCGACATCGACCCCAAGACGCATCCGGCCTGGACCGGCGGCACGCAGCACATGCTGGACCGCGGCGGCCGCGTCTCGCGCTTCAACTCGCGCTTCGGCGGTCTGGGCGCGATCGGCAAGAAGTGAGGTCCGGCGCTCCGGCGCCGCCCATTGCCACAACAAAAAACCCGGCCTCGCGGCCGGGTTTTTTGTTGGCGGGTGAAGCAGGCGCGTATGGACCTAAAGACCCAGCCGCGCCTTCAGCCCCGCGAGCTGGTCCTGCACCGGATTGGCGCGCGGCTCCTGCGGCGCGGCGCCGGTCATCTGCTCTTCCAGCCGGCGGATGCGGGCCTGCATGCGCAGCGAATGGTCCATGAGATCGCGCAGGCTCTGCGGCAGCTGCGCGTAGATCTCGCTCGCGGGAGCCGAGATCGGGTCGGCGATCTTGACCTTGTTGTGCTCAGCGCGGGCCTGCTCTGCGGTCATCTCTCCCTCGGCGACCGCGCGCTGCACCAGCAGCCAGGAGGCGATCTGCATCAGCCGGGTGGTGAGGCGCATGCTCTCCGTGGCATAGGTCAGGGCGACCTCACGCGGCAGCGCCGCCGATTCCTTTCGTCCGTCGCCGTCGAGATAGGAAGCGGTCTGCTCGACGAGGCCCATGCCCTCGCGGAACAGGGTCATGAAGGCGTCGGACTTCACATAGCTGCGCGCGAAGGAGATCGCGCCGTCCTGAAGCGGGGAATCGAGCAGCTGAGCGTCGTTCATGCGGTGTCTCCCATCGGCACAACCGCGTGTTCCTTTGGAACGGATCGCGGTTTCTGCCACCGACATCGCAAGGATAACGCCGTTCGCGCCTTCGGGCTCCGGTAAGATGTCGTTAACCTTAACCGGGCTACAGGCCTATGGCCGAAACAAGGCAAGGCTCGAAAGCCGACCCTCAGGACGAAAAAAGAGCCGCGCGAGGCGGCTCTGAAAGTCAAACAGGGAGGCGTCAAACAGAGATGGCAGGAGCCACTCGACATCCAGACAATCTGGATGCTCCGATTCATAGTTTGGAATCTTTAATGCCCTCTTAACGGGCGGCCGCGCGGCTTAATTTTTCACGCCGGTTTGCGAAAAAAGGCGTCGGCCGCCTGGCGCGACGCACTCTTGCCGATGCGCGCCTCCTCCAGACGGGCGATCTCCGCCTTGAGCAGCGCGATACGCGCATCGACCTCCTCCAGCGAGAGCGGCGACAGATCCTGCCCGATCTCATGCACGGGCTTCCTCACCGGCCGGTCGTCTTCCGAGAACAGCGACATGGCTGCCTTCCCTCTCTTAAAATGCGTGGCGGCAGGCTAAACAGGATGCAGCCTCGGCGCCAATCTGCGCTGCACCATTGCCCGGGAGAGACCGCGATGAGCCCCCTGCCCCAGACCATGACCGCCATCGGGATCGAGGCGC
Organism: Allobosea sp.; assembly: GCF_048595345.1. Taxonomy (GTDB): domain Bacteria; phylum Pseudomonadota; class Alphaproteobacteria; order Rhizobiales; family Beijerinckiaceae; genus Allobosea. The sequence goes on along the minus strand of NZ_JBMDWH010000197.1, from coordinate 14,339 downwards.
CCGGCGGCCCCGACGTGCTGAAGCCGCAGACCCGGCCTGTGCCCGTCCCGGCGGAAGGGCAGATCCTGGTCAAGGTTGCCGCCGCCGGGGTCAACCGGCCCGACGTGCTGCAGCGGCAGGGCGGCTACAACCCGCCCCCCGGCGCCTCCGACCTGCCGGGGCTCGAAATCGCCGGCACGATCGTCGCGCGTGGCGCCGGCGCCGAGCGCTTCGCGGTCGGAGCCGAGGTCTGCGCGCTGGTCGCCGGCGGCGGCTATGCGGAATATGCGGTGGTCCATGAGAGCAACGCCCTGCCGGTGCCGATGGGATTCTCGCTGATCGAGGCCGCAGCGGTGCCCGAGACCTTCTTCACCGTCTGGACCAATGTCTTCCAGCGCGGGCGCCTGAGCGCCGGCGAGAGCTTTCTCGTCCATGGCGGCTCGTCGGGCATCGGGACGACGGCGATCCAGCTTGCGAAGGCCTTCGGCGCGACGGTCCTGGCGACCGCCGGCTCGGCCGACAAATGCGTGGCCTGCCGCCAGCTCGGCGCCGACCACGCGATCAATTACCGCGAGGATGATTTCGTCGCAGCGGCGAAGGCCGCGACGGGCGGCAAGGGCGTCGATCTGATCCTCGACATGGTCGGCGGCGATTACATCGACCGCAATTACGAAGCGGCCGCCGATCAGGGCCGCATCGTGCAGATCGCCTTCCTCAACGGGCCCAAGGCGACCGTCAATTTCAGCCAGCTTATGCTGAAGCGGCTGACCCATACCGGCTCGACCCTGCGCCCCCGCACCGTCGCCGAAAAGGCCGCCATCGCCGCCGATCTGCGCGAGAAGGTCTGGCCGCTGCTGGAGGCCGGCCGCTGCAAGCCGCTGATCAACGCGACCTTCCCGCTCGCCCAGGCCTGCGAAGCCCATCGCCTGATGGAATCCAGCGCGCATATCGGCAAGATCGTGCTGACGCTCTGACGCGACGGATTTCATGGACAGCCCGCGCGCCCTCGCCTATAAGCGCGCCATCCTGCTCATCGTCGATGATTTGGATGGCCGGCCGAGGAGGCCGGTCGGCGCATGAGAGCTTTTGTCCGCGATCTTTAGCCCTGCCGAGCCTGTTCGAGGCGCCAGGGAATGTCAGGAGACGCCCCTTGTCACAGTCCCCGCTGATGCCGAAGGCCACCGCCGTCTGGCTGGTCGAGAACACCTCGCTGACCTTCGAGCAGATTGCCGAGTTCTGCAAACTGCACCCGCTCGAGGTGCGCGGCATCGCGGATGGCGAAGTCGCCGCCGGCATCAAGGGCCTCGATCCGATCACCTCCGGCCAGCTCACCCGCGAGGAGCTCGAGCGTGCCGCCAAGAATCCGAGCCATCATCTGCGTCTTGCCGAGCGCAAGGTGAAGGTGCCGGAAATCAAGAAGGCCAAGGGCCCGCGCTACACCCCGGTCTCGAAGCGCCAGGACCGGCCGAACGCCATACTCTGGCTGCTGCGCAACCATCCCGAGCTGAAGGATGCGCAGGTCATCCGGCTGATCGGCACCACCAAGTCGACCATCGCGCAGATCCGCGAGCGCACGCACTGGAACGCCCAGCAGCTGACGCCGATCGATCCGGTCAGCCTCGGCCTGTGCTCGCAGATCGACCTCGATTTCGAGGTGGCCCGCGCTGCCAAGGACCGCCCGGCCGCCCTCGCCGAAGCCGGCTCGACCCTCCTGCCGGCCGAAGAGACCACCGCGCCGCAGCCGACCCGCAGCGAAACCCAGCCCTTCGCCGATATGAGCCGGCCGAAGCGCGAGGAGGAAGCCGCGATCGACGTCGATTCCGTCTTTGCCAAGCTCAAGCAGATCAAGCGTCCGGTAGAGGACGAGGACGACGAGGGCTGAGCGGGGGCTGCGGACGCCGACGATCGAAAGGTCGTCGGCCGCCTGGCTTTCCTTGAACGGCTGTTAGCTCAGCCAAGTTTCAGGCGCCCGCGCGCCATGGACGATGGCAATCACTACGATTCCGTCGGATTGCGGTTCGTAGATCAGGACATGCCGTCCTTCGATCAGAATACGCGCATGCCGCGAGATTTCCGGCCGGGCACTGCCGATCAGCGGCATCGCGGCGGCGAGTTCGGCCTTGGCGACGAGACGGCGGATCAATTGGTCCGCGGCGCGCTCGCTATCGGCTGCCACGCTCAGCCAGATCTCCTCGAAATCAGCCTCTGCCCGCGGCGTATAGCGAACGATCTCAGCCACGGCCGTCGCCGGCTTTCAGCTTGATCCGCGCAAGCAGGTCGTCGGCACTCAGTGCGACCGGCTCCCCGCTCGCCTTCCCCTCGTCATAAGCCTGCTTCAGCCGCGCCAGCTCCAGCTCGCGGATCTCCTCGCGCTGCTCCCAGAGCCTTAGCGCGTCGCGCACCACTTCGCTGTTGGAGGCATAGGCGCCACTTTCCACAGCGCGGCTGAGCCGTGCCAGTTGCTGGGGCGAAAGGGAGATGGTGAGGGGGCGCATCGCATCGGATTTCATGCGCCCAATGTAGCGACCCTCACAAAACCTCACAAGAACGCATAAGAGATCGTCAGCCGATCCCCCTGCCCTTGAGCGCCGTACCGATCTCGTCCAGCACGCTCGCATCCTCGATCGTCGCCGGCACCGCGTAATCCTGCCCGTCGGCGATCTTCTTCATCGTCGCGCGCAGGATCTTGCCGGAGCGGGTCTTCGGCAGCCGGGCGACGGTCAGCGCCAGCTTGAAAGCCGCGACCGGGCCGATACGCTCGCGCACCAGTGCGACCAGCTCCCTTTCGACATCCAGTGGCGATTGCGTCACGCCCGCTTTCAGCACCACGAAGCCGCAGGGCTGCTCGCCCTTGAGCGCATCGTGGATGCCGACCACGGCACATTCCGCCACGGCCGGATGCGAGGCCAGAACCTCCTCCATGCCCCCGGTCGAGAGTCGGTGCCCGGCGACATTGATGATGTCGTCGGTGCGGCCCATGATGAAGACATAGCCGTCCGCATCGATGAAGCCGGCATCCGAGGTATTGTAGTAGCCCGGATAGGTTTCGAGATAGGCTTGGGTGAAGCGCTCATCGTCCTGCCACAGCGTCGGCAGCGCCCCGGGAGGCAGCGGCAGCTTGATCGCGATGGCCCCCATCGTGCCGGGGGCGACCTGCCGACCGCCCTCGTCGAGGCATTGCACGTCCCAGCCCGGCAGCGGCACGGTCGGCGAGCCGTGTTTTACCGGCAGCATGCCGAGCCCCAGCGGATTGCCAACGATGGGCGAGCCGCTCTCGGTCTGCCACCAATGGTCGATCACCGGCACCTTCAGCAGATCCTCGGCCCATTTCAGCGTCTCGGGATCGGCCCGCTCGCCGGCCAGGAAGAGCGCTCGGAAGCGCGAGAGATCGTGCCCGGCGAAATGCCGGCCCTCGGGGTCCTCCTTGCGGATGGCACGGAAGGCGGTCGGGGCCGTGAACAGCACCTTGACGCCATACTCGGCGATCACCCGCCAGAACGCTCCGGGATCGGGCGTTCCGACCGGCTTGCCCTCGTAGAGCACGCTGGTCGCGCCCTGGATCAGCGGCGCATAGACGATATAGCCATGGCCGACGACCCAGCCGACATCGGAGGCGCAGAACATCACCTCGCCCGGCTTGACGTCGAAAAGCTGGTCCATCGTCGCCTTGAGCACGACCATATGGCCGCCATTGTCGCGCACCACGCCCTTGGGCTTGCCGGTCGTGCCGGAGGTGTAGAGAATGTAGAGCGGGTCGGTCGCAGCGACCTCGACGCACTCCGCCTTTCGCCCCGCCGCCTTGGCGGCGGCGACCAGCATGCGCCAGTTCCTGTCGCGCCCGGCCGTCATCGAGGCCTCGGCCTGTGGCCTTTGCAGCACGACGCAAGCCTGCGGCTTGTGGCTCGCCATGCCGATCGCGGCATCCAGCAGCGGCTTGTACTCCACCACCCGGCTGGGCTCGATGCCGCAGGTCGCGGTGAGGATCACCTTCGGCTGCGCATCCTCGATGCGGGTCGCCAGCTCCTTCGCCGCGAAGCCGCCGAACACCACCGAGTGCACGGCTCCGATTCGCGCGCAGGCCAGCATGGCGAAGGCGGCCTCCGGCACCATCGGCATGTAGATCAGCACGCGCTCGCCCTTTGCGACGCCGAGGTCCTGAAGCACCGCACCAAGGCTCGCCACCTCCTCCAGCATCTGGGCGTAGGTGTAGCTCGCCTTGGTGCCGGTGACGGGGCTGTCGTAGATCAGGGCCGTCTGCTCGCCGCGCCCGTCTCTGACATGCCGGTCCAGTGCGTTGAAGCAGGTGTTGCAGGTCGCGTCGGGAAACCAGCGCCCATAGATGCCGGCCTGCGGATCGAACGCCTTCTGCGGCGGCGTGATCCAGTCGATGCCCCGCGCGATGTCGAGCCAATAGGCCCCCGGATCGGCCTGCCAGCGCGCATAGACCTCGCGATAGCCGGAGCCTGCCGAGGCCGGTGAAGCATGGGCGCCATTCATCGAAAGCGTTCCTCCCCGCCGGTTTTCGTCTTAAGCCTTGCTTGCGGCCGGCATCGCGAAGCGGAGTGGCGCGAAATCTGCGGAAGCCGGTCTCGTGGCGCAAGCGCCCGCGCTTAAGACTTTCGCCGGAACAGCCTCGCCCGCATGTCGCTCGATCTCGCTTTTTTCGCTGCCGCGATCCCGGCTGTGGTGCTCGCCGGCCTCGCCAAAGGCGGCTTTGCCGGGCTGGGCCTGCTCTCGGTGCCGCTGATGGCCCTGTCGGTCTCGCCGGTGACGGCCGGCGCGATCATGCTGCCGCTCCTGATCGTGCAGGATGTCGTCTCCGTCTGGAGCTATCGGCACGAATTCGACCGGCGCAATCTCCTGACGCTGGCGCCCGGCGCGCTGCTCGGCGTGCTGGCCGCCTATCTGCTGGCGGCCTGGGTCTCGGACGCGGCGGTGGGGCTGGCGGTCGGCGTGATCTCGATCGGCTTCGCCTTGCGCCGCATGCTCGCGAGCGGACAGGCGCTCAGCCGCGTGCGCCGGGCCAACTGGGCGGGCGGCAGCCTCTGGGGCTTTCTGTGCGGCTTCACCAGCATGATCGCCCATGCCGGCGGGCCGCCCTTCCAGATCTATGTGATGCCGCAAAAGCTGCCGCCGGCCTCCTTCATCGGCACCGGGGCGATCTTCTTCGCCGCGCTGAACTGGGTGAAGGTCGCGCCCTATATCGCGCTCGGCCAGTTCAGCCCCGCCAATCTCCTCGCCTCGGCCGTGCTGCTGCCGATCGCCATTCTCTCGACCTTCGCCGGCGTCTGGCTGATCCGGCGTGTGCCGGCCGAGCGCTTCTACACGCTGATCTACTGGCTGCTGCTGGCCGTCGGCGCCAAGCTGGTCTGGGACGGCGTCAGGCACCTGAAGGTTTTGGTCTGAGCGGGGCTGCGGCCTCGCCATCCCGGCAGCGAGACCGCCTTCCGACAAAAGGCCGGGATGACGAAGCGGGAGCGGAGCCGCTAGCCTGACGGCCTTCGCTTGGAAGGCATCCATGACCCGCTCGGCCTACGACACCGATCTCGACCGCAACCCGGCCAATCATCAGCCGCTGACGCCGCTGGGTTTTCTGGAGCGCGCCGCCTCCGTCTTCCCGGAGCACACGGCGATCATCCACGGCACGCTGCGCCGGTCCTATGCTCAGTTCTATGCCCGCTCGCGCCGCCTGGCCTCGGCGCTCGCCCGGCACGGGATCGGCAAGAACGACACCGTCGCGGCGATGCTGCCCAACACCCCGGCGATGCTCGAATGCCATTACGGGGTGCCGATGGCGGGCGCCGTGCTCAACACGCTGAACACGAGGCTCGATGCCGCGATCATCGCCTTCTCGCTCGACCATGGGCAGGCCAAGGTGCTGATCACCGATCGCGAGTTTTCCAAGACGATCCGCGAGGCGTTGACGCTCTGCAAGGTGAAGCCGCTCGTCATCGACTATGACGATGCGGTCTATGACGGGCCGGGCGAACGGCTCGGACAAATCGAATACGAAGCCTTCATCGCAGGCGGCGACCCGGATTTCGACTGGGTCATGCCCGGCGACGAATGGGACGCCATCACCCTGAACTACACCTCCGGCACCACCGGCGATCCCAAGGGCGTCGTCTATCACCACCGCGGCGCCAACCTGCTCGCGACGTCGAACGTCATCACCGGCCATCTCGGCCGCCATCCCGTCTATCTGTGGACGCTGCCGATGTTCCACTGCAATGGCTGGTGTTTCCCCTGGACGATCTCGATCGTCGCCGGCACCCATGTCTGCCTGCGGCAGGTGCGGGCCAAGGCCATGTATGACGCGCTGGCCGACCATGGCGTGACGCATCTGTGCGGCGCCCCGATCGTGATGTCGACGCTGCTCAACGCGCCCGAAGCCGAGCGCCGCGATTTTTCGCAGAAAGTCGCCTTCTTCACCGCCGCCGCGCCCCCACCAGAGGCCGTCCTGGCCGGGATGAAGCAGGCGGGCTTCGAGGTCACTCATCTCTACGGCCTGACGGAATGCTACGGCCCGGCCGTGGTCAATGAATGGAACGACGACTGGGACGCGCTCTCCGCCCCCGAGCAGGCGGCCAGGAAGGCCCGGCAAGGCGTCCGCTATCCTGCGCTCGAAGCGCTCGACATACGCGACCCGGAAACGATGCAGCCCGTGCCCGCCGATGGCCAGACTCTCGGCGAGGTGATGATGCGCGGCAATGTCGTGATGAAGGGCTATCTGGGAAACCCGAAAGCGACGCAGGCCGCCTTTGCCGGCGGCTGGTTCCACACCGGCGATCTCGGCGTGCGCTACCCGGACGGCTACATCCAGCTGAAGGACCGGTCGAAGGACATCATCATCTCGGGCGGGGAGAACATCTCCTCGATCGAGGTCGAGGACGCGCTGTACAAGCACCCGGCCGTGCAGGCTGCGGCGGTGGTGGCGAGGCCCGACGAGAAATGGGGCGAGACGCCCTGCGCCTTCGTCGAGCTGAAGCCCGGACAGAGCGCGAGCGAGGCCGAGATCATGGCCTGGTGCAGGGAGCACCTCGCCTCGTTCAAATGCCCGCGCACGGTGGTCTTCACCGAGGTGCCCAAGACATCGACCGGCAAGATCCAGAAATTCCGCCTGCGCGAGATGGCGAAAGCGCTCTGACAACAAAAATGCCCGGCGAGAGCCGGGCATTGGAGGAAACGATGATCGGTCGCTGAGCCTTACGAGCGGGCCAGGCGGCCATCCGGCGTGTAGCGGTCCACCGCATCCGGCAGCACGGCCGAGAGCCGGTCGAGCAGGTCCTGACGGGAAAGGCCGGTATGCTGGGCGAGCCTGTCCAGCATCTCCGGCCCGAGCGCCTGTTCCAGATCGCTCGGCGCGACCGGCTGATTCGGCCCCTGATTGATCCAGGAATTGGCTTTGTCGCCCTGCCCCGCCTGGTTGAACCGATCGACGAGCTCGCCGATGCCGGTGTTCAGCATGGCGCCGATGCCGCCTGCGCCCAACATGCCGCCGAGCCCGCCCAGCAGCCCGCCACCCTGATTCGCCTGCTCGGGCTCGATGCCCGGCTGGCCGACAGGCGGCACCGATCCGGGCTGGCCCGCACCCCGGCTGTTGAGCCAGTCGGAGATCTTGTCGCGGTTCTGATAGCCCGCGACGGCCAGCAGGCCGAGCAGCGCCGCCAGGGACGGGAAGCCGTTGTTCTCGCTCATGAAAGCTCTCCTTGAGGAGGTGCCGCGCTCAGGCGCGCCGGCCCGCGATGGCGCCCCAGACGACGAGCACGATGATCGCGCCGACGACGGCGCCGATCAGCCCCGCGCCCTCGCCCGGTGCATACCATCCCATCCGCTGACCGAGCCAGGTGGCCACGAAGGCGCCCACGATGCCGAGGATCGTCGTCAGGATGAACCCGGACGGCTCGTTGGAGCCCGGCGTGATGAATTTCGCGATCACGCCCGCCACGAAGCCGATGATGATGGTCCAGATGATGCCCATGCTATCCCTCCAGCGCCGGCCCATCGCGCGTCCCCCCGGACGCAACCACGATGATCCAGGCTCATGCCGAGACCTCGGAGAAATCCGATGTCTTTGAGCGGGGATCAAACCCGCAGGCCAGCCGCAAAGTTCCCACGGCCACTCGATCCGCATCATATGACATGAAAAAGACCGGCCCCCCTGGGGGCCGGTCGATCCGTATCTCAATCGTCTCTTGGAAACGTCTGGGGTTCGCCGCTCAATGCAGCGTTCGCTCCGGAATCGTCATCCTCACGCGCTCGATCTCGTCCTTGAGTTGCAACTTCTTCCGCTTGAGCTCCGCGACGTTCAGATCGTCTGCGGAGGGGCTTCCCGCGGCCTTTGCGATGGCGTCCTCGAGCTGGCGATGCTTGCGCTCGAGTTCGGCAAGGCGGGTCTGCAACGACATCTGGATCCTCCTGATGAGCTGTTGACGAAACCAGTCTGACAGAAAGCCGGCTTCACGTCTGCCCTGCGGCGTCACACGGCATTCATGAGATTTTGTGATCCTCACCAGCTCCTTTCCCGGAAGCCGTGAATACAGGCCATCCGGGCTGCCACGCGGCACGACACGCACTTGCGATGCGCATCGCCGCGAAGGCATAGTCGCGGCGAACTGCGGCGATGATGAGATGGCCATGGGATTCGAGCTGAGCCCGGAAGAGGTCGAGACCTTCACCGCCGAACTCGCGCGTCTGCGAGAGGAACACCGCGATCTCGACAGCGCCATCGACGCGCTGGAGCGCGTCGGCTCGATCAATCAGGTCCAGGTCCAGCGCCTGAAGAAGCGCAAGCTCTATCTCAAGGATCGCATCTCGCAGATCGAGGATGCGCTGACGCCGGACATCATTGCCTGAAAACCGGGCGCCTTCCGCGCGGTTCGGGCCGATTCGCCCTTGCTTATCGGGCTTGCCGCAGTCTAGATCGCGCGCTTTCCGAGGCGGAGCGCGAACGCATCCATGGCCCAGACCAAGCCACCCGTCGCCATCATCATGGGCAGCCAGTCCGATTGGGCGACGATGCGTCATGCAGCGGAGGCGCTGGATGCCCTCGCGATCGCCTATGACGCCCGCATCGTCTCGGCCCATCGCACACCCGACAGGCTCTTTTCCTTCGCCAAGGGGGCGAAGGCGGAAGGCTTCAAGGTGGTCATCGCGGGGGCCGGCGGCGCCGCGCATCTGCCGGGCATGACCGCCTCACTGACGCCGCTGCCGGTCTTCGGCGTACCTGTCGAATCCAAGGCGCTCTCCGGCCAGGACAGCCTGCTCTCCATCGTCCAGATGCCCGCCGGAATTCCGGTCGGCACGCTGGCGATCGGCCGGGCCGGCGCGGTCAATGCTGCTCTGCTCGCCGCCGCCGTGCTGGCTTTGAGCGACGATGCGCTGGCGGAGCGGCTGGACGCCTACCGCACCCGCCAGAGCGCCGGCATCGCCGAGCGGCCGAACCGGGACGAAGCATGAGCGCGCCCGTTCCGACCGGGCTCGCGCCCGGCGCCGTGCTCGGCATTCTGGGCGGCGGCCAGCTCGCCCGCATGATGGCGCTCGCGGCCGCCGATCTCGGCATACGCTGCCATGTCCTGGCGCCGGAAGGCGACAACCCCGCCTTCGACGTCGCCGCGCGCCATATCGTCGCCGAATATGAGGACGAGGCGGCATTGGCGACCTTCGCCGAGGGTGTCGATGCCGTCACCTACGAGTTCGAGAACGTGCCGGCCGCCACGGCGGCCTTCCTGAGCCAGCGCAAGCCGCTGCATCCGGGCGCCCGCGCCCTCGCCGTCACGCAGGACCGCCTGAGCGAAAAGCGCTTCGTGTCCGAACTGGGCCTCGACGTCGCGCCCTTCCGGGCCGTCGATTCCCTCGGCGATCTGGAGGCCGCGGTGGCCGAGATCGGCTGCCCCGCGATCCTGAAGACGCGCCGCTTCGGCTATGACGGCAAGGGCCAGGTCAAGATCGCGCCCGGCAGCGACCTCGCCGAAGCGTATGACGCGATCGGCCGCTTCCCGGCGATCCTGGAAGGCTTCGTGCCCTTTGTCCGCGAGGTGTCCGTGGTCGCCGCCCGTGGCCTCGATGGCGCCTTCGCAGCCTTCGACGTCTGCGAGAACGAGCATCGCGACCACATCCTCGCCTTCACCCGCATCCCAGCGAACTTGACGGAGACCGCGTCGAAGGCGGCGATCGAGGCCGCCCACCGCATCGGCGAGGCGCTCGGCTATGTCGGGGTCTTCGCGGTCGAGCTGTTCGTGCTGGAGGAGGCCGGGACCGAGCGCATCGTCGTCAACGAGATCGCCCCGCGCGTCCACAACTCCGGTCACTGGACCAGCGAGGGCGCGCAAACCTCGCAATTTCATCAGCATGTGCGGGCCGTCTGCGGCTTTCCGCTGGGCTCGGCGGAGCGGCGGGGCCGCGTCGAGATGGAGAACCTCATCGGCGAGGCCGCCCTGCGCTGGCAGGCGCTGCTGGCCGAGCCCGGCGCCCATCTGCATCTCTACGGCAAGCGCGAAGCGCGGCCCGGCCGCAAGATGGGCCATGTCACCCGCGTCACGCCCGAGCGGCCCTGAGCGAGGCCCGCTGGAAAAGCGGGCCTCGCCTGCATTTTCGCGCCCCGGCGGCGTGGACAGCCACGCGGAATTCTGTTATCCGCACCCACCTTCGAGTGATGCGCGACGCGCGTCGCCGGCCCGAATTATTGGATCAACCGCTCACTAACGGACGTTTCACGTGCAGGTTCTCGTTCGCGACAACAATGTCGACCAGGCTCTCCGCGCCCTCAAGAAGAAGATGCAGCGCGAAGGCATCTTCCGCGAGATGAAGCTGCGCGGCCATTACGAGAAGCCCTCCGAGAAGAAGGCACGCGAGTCGGCCGAGGCCGTCCGTCGCGCCCGCAAGCTGCAGCGCAAGAAGCTGCAGCGCGAAGGCCTGCTGCCCGCGCCGGTCAAGCCGAAGCGCGCCTGATTCCATCACGGGCGGCGTTCGCCGTCCGCGAGGGCCGATAGCCAGAGGCGCCTGGGGTCCGCTCCGGGCGCTCTTGCATTTCTGGCTCCCCGGCATGTCGGCCGCGTTAACCAAGTTTTGGCGGGTTTGCGGCGTCCTCTCTGCGGCGGGCGCCGATCGGTTGGGGGAAGCGCCGTGGCGCGGCAGGGACAAGGTCTCCCGCAGCCGCGCGATCGCGTCAGTCACGACAGCACACCAAAGGGCTTGAGCATGATCCGAGGCAGTACCTGGTTGGCCGTCTCCGGCCTCGCATTGATGCTCGCGGGCTGCGAATCCGTCTCGGGCCTGTCCTCGCAGGCGAATGTCGCCGTGCTGGACACCAGCGCCGCCGCCGATGCCAGCGTGAATATCGGCTCGCTGAGCGAGGTCATCAGCCGCAATCCGAACGATCCGGGCGCCTACAACACGCGCGGCGCCGCCTATGCCCGCATCGGCCGCTTCTCGGATGCGATCTCGGACTTCAGCAAGGCGGTCCAGCTCGATCCCAATCTCGCCTCCGCCTACACCAATCGCGGGCTGGCCCTGCGACAGACCGGCAAGAACGACGCCGCCAACGCCGATTTCGGCCGCGCCATCACCGCCAATCCGAATTATGCGCCGGCCTATATCGCCCGCGCCAATCTGCTGCGCCAGCAGAACAACCTGCCGGGCGCGCTGGCCGACCTCAACACCGCGATCCGCCTTAACCCGGAATCGGCCGAGGCCTTCCACGCGCGCGGCCTCGTCTACCAGAGGCAGGGGCAGAACCAGCAGGCCGTCACCGATTTCGATTCGGTGATCGACCGCAACCCCTATACGGCCCCGCCCTATATCGCCCGCGGCCAGAGCCTGAACGCCCTCGGCAAATACGACTCGGCGCTGGAGGATTTCACCGCCGCGCTCAATGTCGACAACCGCAGCGCCGAGGCCTGGGCCGGGCGCGGCTTCGCGCAGGAAAAGCTCGGCCAGAAGTCGGAAGCCCAGCAATCCTACCAGCGCGCCATCGGCCTCGACGGCAACAATGCCGACGCCCGCGCCGGCCTTTCCCGGCTGGGGGGTGGCGGTGGCAGCGGCGGCGGCCTGTTCAGGCTCTGACGCCGACGTCCAAGGCGCCAAATAAAAAAGGCCGGCTCGCGCCGGCCTTTTCGTTTGGAAGCGAGCAGATGGCGCTCAGTGCGCCATCGCCTTGACGATCTCGTCGGTGACCTTCTTGGCGTCGCCGAACAGCATCATCGTGTTGGGGCGGAAGAACAGCTCGTTCTCGACGCCGGCATAGCCCGCCGCCATGCCGCGCTTGATGAAGAGCACCGTCTTGGCCTTTTCCACGTCCAGGATCGGCATGCCGTAGATCGGCGAGGATTTGTCGGTCTTCGCCGCCGGGTTGGTGACGTCGTTGGCGCCGATGACGAAGGCGACGTCGGCCTGGCCGAATTCGGAGTTGATGTCCTCGAGCTCGAAGACCTCGTCATAGGGCACGTTGGCTTCCGCCAGCAGCACGTTCATATGGCCCGGCATGCGGCCCGCCACCGGATGGATGGCGTACTTCACCTCGACGCCCTCCTTCTTCAGCAGGTCCGCCATTTCGCGCAGCGTGTGCTGCGCCTGCGCCACCGCCATGCCGTAGCCCGGCACGATGATGACCTTGCCGGCGTTCTTCATGATGTAGGCGGCGTCGTCCGGCGAGCCCTGCTTCACCGGCCGCGCCTCGACGGCACCGCCGGCGCCCGCCGCCGCATCCTCGCCGCCAAAGCCGCCGAGAATGACGGAGATGAAGCTGCGGTTCATCGCCTTGCACATGATGTAGGACAGGATCGCGCCCGAGGAGCCGACCAGCGCGCCGGTGATGATCAGCGCCATATTGCCGAGCGTGAAGCCGATGCCGGCGGCGGCCCAGCCGGAATAGGAGTTCAGCATCGAGACGACGACGGGCATGTCCGCCCCGCCGATCGGGATGATCAGCAGCACGCCGAGCGCGAAGGAGGCCAGCACGATCAGCCAGAAGACGACATGGCTCTCCGTCTTGAGGAACACCGCCAGCAGCACGACCAGCGCGATGCCGAGCCCGATATTGATGCCGTGGCGCTGCGGCAGCATGATCGGCTTGCCGCTCATGCGCCCGTCCAGCTTCAGGAACGCGATGATCGACCCGGTGAAGGTGATCGCGCCGATCGCGACGCCGAGGCCCATCTCGAACAGGCTCGAGCCATGGATGGTGCCGGTATGGCCGATGCCGAAGGCTTCAGGCGCATAGAGCGCGGCCGCCGCCACCAGCACCGCAGCCAGACCGACCAGCGAGTGGAAGAAGGCGACGAGCTGCGGCATCTGCGTCATCTGCACGCGCCTCGCCATCACGGCGCCGATGCCGCCGCCCAGCGCGATGCCGAGGATGACCAGCAGCCAGCCCGAGAGGCCGGCCGGGGGGTGGAACACTACTGTCGTCAGGATGGCGATCGCCATGCCGATCATGCCGTAGCGGTTGCCCTGCCGCGACGTGGTCGGATGCGAGAGGCCCCGCAGGGCCATGATGAAGAGAACGCCGGCGACGACGTAGAGAAGCGCCGAGAGGTTGGCGGCCATGCGCTCAGCCCTTCTTCTTGTACATCGCGAGCATGCGCTCGGTGACGAGGAAGCCGCCGAAGATGTTCACCGAGGCAAGCACGAGCGCGATGAAGCCGAAGACCTTGGCCCAGATCGGCCCGTCCCCCAGCTCCGGCAGCGCGCCGACGCCGACGGCGAGCAGCGCGCCGACGACGATGACGGAGGAGATCGCGTTGGTCACCGACATCAGCGGCGTATGCAGCGCCGGCGTCACCGACCAGACGACGTAATAGCCGACGAAGACGGCGAGGACGAAGATCGCGAGGCGGTAGACGGTCGGGTCGATGCCGCCGGTGGCGAGGCTGGCGGCCGCGGCGGCCTGGTCGGCATAGCGCTCGGCGAGCTCGGCCGCCTGACGGGCGAGGGTCGCGGCGGCGCGGGCCTGGTCGAGGGCCTGTTCTGGTGTCGGACTAGCCATTCTGAACGCTCCCCTCGGTGGCGGCATCTGCGCCCGTCGCCGGCTCGCTCTGGAGCACCGGCGCGGGCGGCACGGGCGCCGGCGTCGGCTTGCCCGCGAAATTCGGATGGATCACGGCGCCGTCCCGCGTCAGCGCGGTGGCCTTCACCAGTTCGTCGTCCCAGTTCACGGCGACCTTCTTCTCGGCCTTGTCGATCAGCGTCTCGACGAAGGCGAGGAGGTTCTTGGCATAGAGCGAGGAGGCGGTGGCGGGCAGGCGCCCGGGCACGTTGAGATGGCCGACGATCTTGACCCCGTTCGGCGTGGTCACGACCTCCCCGGCCTTGGCGAGTTCGCAATTGCCGCCGCGCTCGACCGCCAGATCGACGATCACCGA
>NZ_JBMDWH010000196.1:0-18754 GCF_048595345.1 Allobosea sp. | reverse complement strand
CCACCGAAAGAACGACGGACCCGATTGACATCCATACGACGCAGAGCCTAGAAGGCCAGCGCCTTGGGGCTGTAGCTCAGATGGGAGAGCGCTGCAATCGCACTGCAGAGGTCAGGGGTTCGAATCCCCTCAGCTCCACCAAGGCTTTTCCTGACATGGTTGATCGCGGTCTGGCCGGCGTGATTCGGCGCGGCGCTGGCATGCGCTGAAAGCCGGGCGGTTCGCGTCTGCTCGGCCTCCCGGCACGCTCGCGCGGGTCAGGCCGGCGTGTCGTCCGAGAAGGTCTGCGCCACCAGTTCTACCAGTGCGATGGCGTGCGCGCGGCCCTTGCGGGAGCGGATGCGGGCGAAGGCGTGGTCCAGCCGCTCCGCCTCCCCTGCTGCCGAAGATGCGGCGTAGTCGCCCGCGCCGGCCTCCGCGAAGCCGGCCATGCCCGGTCGCAGCCGCTCCAGCCCCTCGAAGAAGTAGTTCGCCGCCACATCGAAATGGCGCGCGATCAGAAACAGCGCCTCCGCGCTCAGGCGCACCGCCCCGCTCTCATATTTCTGCGCCTGCTGATAGGTGACGCCCAGAACGGCGCCGAGCTGGGCCTGGTTGAGGCCGTGCTTCTCGCGCAACAGGCGAAGCCGCGCGCCGATATGCCGATTGATCGGGCTCCCCGTCATTCTCATCCCTAGCCCCCTCGCCCCCGAGAAGCATGGCGATCGCGCGCTCGCGGGCCAAACATGACGCCCGCGGCGCCTCTGTGCAAACGGCATATCGGCGCAGGGTTGACCGAAACCGAAGGCGAGGATGGGAGAGTGTTTCTCAGCCCGCAGGGCTGTCGGCAAAGGCGCGGCGCGTCGGCGCCGCATCGGCCGGACCATCGTCATCGCGCAGATGCAGATAGGCCGGGTCGAAGCCGGAGAGTGCCCGCAGCCCCGTCCAGTCCCTGATCGTCAGCGTCCCGCGGGAGAGGCCGATCAGGCCGCGGCCGCGCAGCGCCTGCAAGGTGCGGTTGACATGCACGATCGACAATCCCAGCGCATCCGCGAGATCGCCCTGCGACAGCGGCATGTCGCAGCTAGCGGGCCCGGCCAGTCCCACCGCTCCCAGCCTGACGAAGATCTCGCAGAAGAGATGGGCCATCTGCTCCTCGGCTGAGCGGCGGCCGATGCCCAGAAGCCATTCGCGATAGGCCGCCGCGTCGATCAAGGTCTCGCGCCACATGATGCGGGCCAGACCGGGATGGCGGCGATGCAGATCGTGAAGATGCTCGTGCCGGATGAAGGCGATGGTGGCCGGCCCGATGCTGGACAGGGAATGGTCCATCTGCCCGAGAAGAAGGCTCTGGAGGTCGGGAATATCGCCCGGCAGATGCAGGGAGAGGATCTGTCGCTTGCCGTCGCTGGTCGCCTTGTGGCGGCACAGCCAGCCGCTCTGGACAAGGACGCAGAACTCCGGCCTTTCGCCTTCGCGCGCGATGTCGTGTTGCGGGCCGATCTCGGCGATGAAGACGGGCAGCGCGCGAATCGCGGCCTCCTCCTGCCCCGTCAGGGTCGCGATGGCGCCCAGCTTGCGAATGAGCGCGTCGATCGCCGCTTTCGCCTGTGTCCCAATCCCTTGCATCCAGGGTCCCCCGATCCCTAAAGCGCCGATGGCGGAGACAGACGGTCATCCGAGACAGGCAGCGCGGATATGAAAGAACGAGCGCGGCGCAGCTCAGGTTCCAGCGAGGGGGCTCGATGCCAGCTTCGCCTCAGGCGAAATCCGCTGCCAGCGGATCGCCATCGTCGTCGCACCAACCGCCGGAGAGGACCAATGTGGCGCAATAGATCACCCGGCCGTTCTCGCTGCGGACACGCACGAGATAGCGGCGATGGTCGCCGTTCGGCGTGTGGTCCTTGGCCATGTCGGGCAAGGCGGAGAGGGCGGCGATGCGAGCCTTCGCGGCATCGACGAGGTCGATGCCGTCCTCGTCAAGCAGCGGTTGGGTCCCGTCATGAGTGTCGATGAAGTAGCGCGCCATGGACGCTCAATGCGGAGCCGCGACCGAGGTTCCGCGAGCGGTGTCGGCCGTGCATCACAGGCGGCGAGTGGCGCGGCTAAGCCATGCCCTACAGTCCGGCCTGGCTTTTCACATAAGCGGCGATCTCGGCATGGGTGGCGAACCAGCAATCGCCCTTGGCCTTGGCCAACCGGATCAGCTCCTCAAGGATCCAGATGCGCGAGCGATAGGTGATGACATGCGGATGCATGGTCAGCAGGAACAGCCCGCCCTCGGCATGGGCGCCTTCGAACTCGCGGCGGAAGATGTCGAAGACCGCTTCGGGTGGCGTATAGGGCCGCAGCGCCTGGAACCGGTTCATGTTGAAATAGACCGCGTCGTCGCGGATCCACTCCACCGGCAGCTCGACCATGCCGGTCGGCTCGCCATCCTCGATCAGCTCGTAGGGGTCGTCATCGGCGAAGAGCGAGGAATCGTAGAGCAGCCCCAATTCGCGCTCGATGGCGAGCGTCACCTCGGAAAAATCCCAGGAGGGCGTGCGCATGCCCACCGGGCGAATGCCGGTGACCTGCTCCAGGATATCGGCCGAGCGCAGATGCAGCTCCCGCTCCTGCGCCGGCGGGACGGCGGTGTTGACCTCGTGGATCCAGCCATGCAGCCCGATCTCATGGCCTTCCCCGACGATCCGACGCTGCTCCTCGGGATAGAGCAGGGCGGTGACGGCCGGCACGAAAAAGCTCGCCTTGATGTTCTCGCGCTCGAGCAGGCTCAGGATGCGCGGGATGCCCACGCGATTGCCGTATTGCCCCCAGGAAAGGCGGCCGATCGATTTGCCGCCGTCGCGCAGTTCATTGGTCTCGTGGTCCACGTCGAATGACAGGGCGACGGCGCAGCGGGCGCCGCCTGGCCAGGACCCAGGCTTGAGATTGCGCCCGGCCCGGACCTTGTCGACCTTGCCGCGCCAAGTCTCCTCTGGCCATTGCCATGGCGGAAGTTCGGTTTCGGACATCGGATCGCCTCCTCCGCTCGCGTCTCAGGCCTGCGGCAGCACCGGTACGGCCGCGAGCAACCGCCGGGTGTAATCGTGCCGCGGGTCGTCGTAGACCTCGCCGGCCGTTCCGCTCTCGACGATCCGGCCCCGATACATGATCGCGACGCGATCGCACAGATGCCGGACGACGGACAGATCGTGCGAGATGAAGATCAGCGTCAGGTCGAGCTCGCGGCGCAGGCGGATCAGCAGGTTGATGATCTGCGCCTGGATCGAGACGTCGAGCGAGGCGACGGGCTCGTCGCAGACCACGACCTCCGGCTGCATCGCCAGGGCGCGGGCGATGGCGACGCGCTGGCGCTGGCCGCCCGAGAACTGATGCGGGTAGCGGGCGGCGAAGGCCGGATCGAGCCCGACCGCCGCCAGCCATTGGCCGACATAGGCCTTGGCGCCGGCGCGGTCGATCAGGCCGTGCGCGACCGGGCCTTCCGCGATGCTGTCGCCCACCGTCATGCGCGGATTGAGCGAGGCGAAGGGGTCCTGGAAGATCGTCTGGACCTGGATGGTGATCTTGTGCGGGTTCGCCCCGGCGCTCATCACGGGCGCCCCGGCGATGCGGACGCTACCGCTGTCGGGCGCATAGATGCCGGCGGCGATCCGTCCCAGCGTCGATTTGCCCGAGCCCGATTCCCCGACGAGACCGAGGGCCTCGCCGCGCTTCAGCTCCAGCGTGACGCCTCCGACAGCCTGAACCGCGACCGGCGGCTTCGAGAGCCCCGCCTTCTGCGCGAGCTTGCGGAACAGGCCGGGCGTGGCGGCGAAGCGCTTCGCCACATCGGTGATGGCGACGTAAGGAGCGCCATCGGCCGGCTGGGCCGTCTCTGGCCTCGCCAGGCGTGGCGGCGGAGCGACATCGGCGCCGATACCGCCGGCGAGCAGGGTGCCGGGCTCGGCCCGGGAGGGCAGGGCGTCGAGCAAAGCGCGGGTATAGGCGTGCTCCGGCCGGGTCAGCACCCTCAGCGTCGGTCCCGCCTCGACGATCCGGCCGTGGCGCATCACGCAGACATGGTCAGCCAGTTCCGAGACGACGGCGAGGTCGTGGCTGATCCAGATCAGGGCGGTGCCTAGCTCGGCGACGAGTTCCTTCATCTCGGCGAGAATCTCGGCCTGCACCGAGACGTCGAGCGCGGTGGTGGGCTCGTCGCAGATGATCAGCCGCGGGCGATGCAGCAGGGCGATGGCGATGGCGACGCGCTGGCGCATCCCGCCCGAGAACTGATGCGGGTAGAAGTCGACCTTGCCCTCGGGATCGGGAATGCGGACCTGTGCGAGGGCCGCGACGGCGCGCCTGCGGGCCTCTGCCGGCGAGACGCTCTCATGGGCCTCCAGCGCGAGGCGGATCTGCGTGCCGATGGTCAGCATCGGGTTCAGCGTCATCATCGGGTCCTGGAAGACCATCGAGATCTGCTTGCCGCGGATCTTGCGCAATTCGGCCGGTGGCAGACCGACGAGCTCCCGCCCCTCCAGCTTGACGGAGGAGCCGGGCTCGACCCGGCCGGGAGCGTCGATGAGGCCGATGATCGAAAAGCCGGTGATGCTCTTGCCCGACCCGGATTCGCCGACGAGGCCCATCACCTGGCCGCGTTCGAGCGAAAAGGAGACGCCATCGACCGCCTTCACCACGCCGGCGCGGGTGTGAAAATGGGTGGCGAGGTTGCCGACGCTGAGAAGAGGCACGTTCATCGCTTCAGCCTCGGATTCACCTGGTCGCGGATCCGGTCGCCGACGAGGTTGATTGCGACGATCAGCACGATCAGCGCGATGCCGGGATAGAAGGAAATCCAGTAGCGGCCCGAGAGCATGTACTGGAAGCCGTTGGAGATGAGCATTCCCAGCGAGGGCTCGGTCACCGGCAGGCCGACGCCGAGGAAGGAGAGCGTCGCTTCCAGCGCGATGGCGTTGGCGACCTGCACGGTGGCGACGACGATCAGCGGCGGCAGGCAATTGGGGAAGATGTGGCGCCAGACGACGCGCCAGCCGGGCAGCGGTGTCGAGAGCACCGCCTCGACATAGTCCTTGCCGCGCTCGGCGGAGGCGGCGCCATGGGCGGCGCGGGCGAAGTAGGCATATTGGGCGGCAGCGAGCGCCGCGATGAGCTGCATCTTGCCCTGGCCGAGCAGGGCCGAGAGGACCAGCGCGAGCAGGATGGCCGGAAAGGCCAGCTGCAGGTCGATGACCCGCATGATGAAGGCCTCCCAGCGCCCGCCGATATAGGCCGCGCCGATGCCGAGCGCGACGCCGAGCGTGAAGGCCGCGGCGCCCGCCACCAGCCCCATCTGAAGGGAGATCCGCAGGCCGTAGAGAATGGCGGAGAGCAGGTCCCGCCCCTGCGCGTCGGTGCCGAGCCAATGGGTGTAGCCGCCTTCGCCGACATAGCCGGGGGGGCGGCGCGCGTCCGAGAGCGAGAGATTGGCGAGGTCATAGGGGTTTTGCGGAGCAACGAGCGGCGCCAGCACCGCGATGCCGATCATCAGCACGACGATGGCGAGCGCGACGACCGCGACCTTGCTCTCGCGGAACTCGGCCCAGAAGCGCCCGGCGGGGGAGGAGGCCGTCATCGGGCGCCTCCTTTGCGCAGGCGCGGATCGAGCCCGACATAAGCGAGATCGACGAGGAAGTTGATGGTGATGAAGACGAAGGAGACGAGCATCAGATAGGCGACCATCACCGGCCGGTCGAGCGATTGGATCGAGTCGATGATCAGCTTGCCGATGCCGGGCCAGGAAAAGATCGTCTCGGTGACGACGGCGAAGGCCAGCGTCGAAGCGAATTCCAGCCCGAACACGGTGACGAGCGGGATCGCGATCAGCCGCAGCACATGGCGGCGCAGCACGGTCCATTCCGAGAGGCCGGCGGCACGGGCGAATTTCACCGTATCGGAGAGCATGGCCTCGCGCGTGCCGGCGCGCGCCAACCGCGTCATCAGCGCGAGCTTGAAGAGCGACAGGTTGAGCGCTGGCAAGAACAGATGCTGGAGGCCGTTCAGCGTCAGGAAGCTCCAGGGCACGCCGAAGAGACTGACCGTCTCGCCGCGCCCGCCGGCCGGCAGCCATTGCAGCTGCACCGCGAAGGTCATGATCAGCACCAGCCCGATCCAGAAGGTCGGAACCGAAAAGCCGAGGATTGAGAAGGTCATGATCGCGCGCGCCAACAGGCTGTTCGGCCGGTAGCCGGCATAGATGCCAGCCGGAATGCCGATGAGCGCGGCGCCGCAGACGGCGGCGAGCGTCAGTTCCAGCGTCGCCGGCAGCCGCGAGAGGATCAGCTCCATCACCGGAATGCCGAAGACGAAGGAGCGGCCGAAATCACCGTGGAGAACGCGGCCGAGGAATGTGAAATATTGCTGCCAGAGCGGCTGGTCGAGCCCGTATCGCGCGATCGTCTGGAGCCGCAATTCCTGGCTGACATCGGGGCCGATCAACACGTCGATCGGGTTGCCGATGGCGTAGACGCCGACGAAAACCAGCGCCGACATGACAAGCATGACGACGAGGGACTGCGCCAGCCTGACGGCGATATGGCCTAGCATGCCGGGTGCTCCGGCGCGGTGTTCCGAGGGCTCAGGGATGAGAACGGCCTCACGGCCAGTTCTCCATCATCGCGGCGCGCGTTTCCTCGACGCCGACCTGCCACAGGTGGAGCATCTCCTCGTCCGGGCGCTGGTAGAGCCCATGAAAATTGCCGTCGCCCAGGATGCGTCTACGCTTCTCCGGGCTGGCGGCCTGATACTCTGCGGCATTGAAGGGCGGCTTCGACGTCTGCGGCATTGCGACGCCGGCCAGCCGCGTCCAGGGAAAATTCTCCATCCAGGAGGCATGGGAGGCGGCTGGGTCGATCGCCCGGACGGCCGCCTGGAATTGCGGCGCCGCCCACCAATTGTGCAGGCGGATCGAAGCGTCCTGATGCGAGGCGAGCCATTCGGTGGCGAAGTTCAGCGCGGGAGAATTGCCGCCATGCCCGTTGACCAGCACGATCCGGCGGAAGCCCGAGCGGTAGAATCCGTCGAACACATCTCGCAGCAAAGCGACATAGGTCGAGAGGCGCAGCGAGATGCTGCCGGGAAAATCGAGGAAGCCGGGGGTGAGCCCATAGGCCAGAACTGGAAAGACCGGGATTCCGAGCGGCTCGGCAGCCTCGCTGGCCACACGCTCGGAGAGGATCACGTCCGTGGCGAGGCTGAGATAGGCATGCTGCTCGACGCTGCCGAGCGGCAGGACGCAGCGGTCGTCGCGCTTGGCCTGCTCCTCCAGCTGCATCCAGTTCATCTCGGCGACCAACACGGCGCGTTCCTTGCTTCGGGCTGAGTTTGGGTGATCAATGACGCTTCGCGTCCGCCGCGCGGACGGCCGACATTCCATCCTTGACTTCAACCTCCCGGAGCGTCAAGTTCCATTTGGAACTAAACGGGAGGTCGAATGCCGCATTCCCCGACGACGCTGTCGCAGGCCGACCCGGCGCGAGTGGAGGCGCTCACTGCTCTCGATCCGCTGATCGTGACCAAGCTGTGGACCAATCCCTGCTGGTTGTCGTTCCGACTCAATTTCATCGCCTTCCGCTTCAATGATCCGGTCTATCGCTGGATCGAGACCCGCTACGGCCTCGTGCGCCCGGATTTCGTGGCGCTCTACGCCGTCGGGCTGAAGGGCGGGGTAGCGGCGAAGAACATCGTCGCCTCCGCCGGCCTGCCGAAAAACACGTTGTCGCGCGCCATTCAGAAGCTGTTGCAGCGGCGCCTGCTGCGACGCGAGGCCGATCAGGCCGATCTGCGCAGCTATGTGCTGCATCTGACGCCTGCCGGCCGCCAGATCTTCGATGAAACGATGCCGCTGATGGTCGAGCAGCAGAAGACGATGCTCTCCTGCCTCAGCGAAGACGAACAGCGGCAGCTCTGCACGCTGATGGACAAGCTGGTCATCGCCTCTCCGGCCTGGCCCAACGAACTCGATCACGAGGGGACTTCCTGATGAACTTTGCCCGCAGCTTCCGCCTGGCCGCTTTCGCGGCCGTTCTCGGCGCCGCCGTCTCGACCGGGGCGCTCGCCCAGACGCTGACCATCGGCGTGCGCGCCGGCCCGGAGTCGATCGATCCGCATTACACCGCCACCGGCACCCATGCCGAGGCGTTGAAGCATGTCTTCGACACGCTGGTCTGGTCCGGCGACCAGCTCCAGCTCGAGCCGCGGCTGGCGACGAGCTGGAAGGCGATCGAGCCGAATGTCTGGGAGTTCAAGCTGCGCTCCGGCGTGAAATTCCATGACGGCTCGGACTTCACTGCCGAGGACGTGAAGTTCTCGATCGAGCGCATCCCGACCGTCGCAGGCCCGAACCCGACGACGATCTATGTCCGCCGCGTCAAGGAGGTGAAGATCATCGATCCGCTCACCGTCCATGTGGTGACCGACGGGCCGGCGCCGAACCTGCCGAACGACTTCATCCGGCTCTTCGTCGTCTCGCACAAGGCGGCTGCGGGGCTCACCAAGGACAACGCCAACGAGGCCTTCAACACCGGCAAGGCCGCGATCGGCACCGGTCCCTACAAATTCGTGTCCTGGACGCCGAAGGACCAGCTCGTCCTGGACCGTTTCGACGGCTACTGGGGCGAGAAGCAGCCCTGGGCCAAGGTGCTGCGCAAGGAGCTGCCGAACGACGCCGCCCGCGTCGCGCAGCTCAAGGCCGGCCAGGTGGACATCATCGTGCGCGCCCCGGCCTCGGACGTGCCGACGCTGAAGCGCGATCCCAAGCTCGCCGTCACCACCGTCGACAGTGTCTATCTTTTCAACGTGGAACTGGACCTGCGCGACAAGGCTCCGCAGGTCACCGCCAAGGACGGCTCGGCCCTCGCGAAGAACCCCTTCCAAGATGCCAAGGTACGCGAGGCGATCGACATCGCCATCGACCGGCCGGCGCTGGCCGAGGTGGCGATGGAAGGGCTCGGAGCGGCCGCCAACCAGCTGGTTACGCCCACCATCGCCGGCTTCAACAAGGCGCTTCCGGCGATCAAGCCCGATCTGGCCAAGGCGAAGAAGCTGATGGAAGAAGCCGGTTACGCGAATGGCTTCAAGGTCACCTTCTCCTTCACCAATGACCGGCTCCCGGGCGACCGTCAGGTCGGCACCTCGATCGCGCAGATGCTGGCGCGCATCGGCATCGAGGTCGTCGCCAATGCGCAGCCCGGCGCCGTCTTCTTCCCCGCTCGCGCCCGCTCCGAATATTCGATGGCGATGTCCGGCTGGGGCACGCTGACGGGCGAGGCGAACTACACACTGTCCTCGCTGGTCCACTCCAACGATCCCGCCAAGAAGCTCGGTGCGTTCAATCTGCTCGGCTACAAGAACGCCGAGGTCGACAAGCTGATCGAGGATGCCGGCGTCGAGATGGACGAGGCCAAGCGCAACAAGATGCTGTCTGACGTCGCCGCGATCGTCGCCAAGGAGCGTCCGCGCCTCGCCATCGCCTCGGTCGGCTCGGCCTGGGCGATGCAGAAGGACAAGGTGACGATCAAGCCGCGCGTCGACGAGGACACGCTGGCCATGGATATCAAGCCGGCGAAGTAATTCGCCGCACCAGCGACGATCCCTGCGGGCGCCGCGATCCGGCGCCCGTTTCGCATCCGAATGAGAGCAGCATGAGCGAACCGATCCTGATCTGGGGTGCCGGCGCCATCGGCGGGACGCTCGGCGCTTATTGGGCGCGCGCTGGTGTGCCGGTGCTGATGGTCGATATCGTGCCCGGCCATGTCGAGGCCTGCCGTAGCAGGGGGCTGGAGATTTCGGGGCCGGTCGAAACCTTCCGGCAGGTGGTGCCGGCGGTGACGCCTCAGGAGCTGACCGGCCACTATTCGCGCATCGTGCTGGCGGTGAAGGCCGGGGCGACCGAGGCGGCGCTGGCGCAGCTGACGCCGCATCTCGCCGAAGACGGCTATGTGCTCTCCGCCCAGAACGGGCTGAACGAGCTGGCCATCGCCCGCGCCGTGGGGGCGGAGAGGACGATGGGCTGCTTCGTCAATTTCGGCGCCGACTGGCTCGGCGACGGGCAGATCCTCTACGGCAATCGCGGGGCGGTCGTCGTCGGAGAGCTCGACGGGGCGAAGACCGAGCGCGTTGCGGAAATGCACCGGCTGCTGAAGCTCTTCGATGCCGATTCGATCCTGACCGACAACATCTTCGGCTATCTGTGGGGCAAGCTCGCCTATGGGGCGATGCTGTTCGGCACCGCGCTGACGGACGAGTCGATGTCGGCGAATTTCGCCGATCCACAGCGCCTTCCGGTCTGGCTCGCTCTCGGGCGGGAGGTCGGCGCGGTCACGGCGGCGCGCGGCGTGGCCTCGCTGGGCTTTGGGCGGTTCGACCCGATGGTGTTCGCGCCCGGCGCGCCCGAGGAGCCGCAGATCGACACGATCCGCTGGCTCGCCGATTACACCTCGCAGACGGCCAAGACCCATTCGGGCATCTGGCGTGATCTCGCCGTGCGAAAGCGCAAGACCGAGGTGGATCCGCAGATCGGCGTCATCGCCGAACTCGGCCGGCAGGCCGGGGTTCCGACGCCCGCTATCGAGACGCTGGTCGCACTCATCCACGACATCGAGGAAGGCCGCCGCCCGATGGCCTTCGAGACACTGAAGGTTCTGATCGACACATGCAAAACCGCTTCGACGGCCGCGTAGCCCTCGTCACCGGTGCCGCGCAGGGCATCGGCCGCGCCATCGCCTTGGCGCTGGCCGAGGCCGGTGCCAGCGTCCACCTCGCCGATATCGACGCTGCCGGCGTCAGCGCGACCGCGGCCGAGATCGGTGCGAGCGCGCATGCGGTCGATCTCGGCTCGGCCGAAGCGGCGCAGGCGCTGATCCGCGACATCGTCGCTACGGAGGACGGGCTGGATCTGCTGGTCCATGCGGCCGGCGGGGTGCGTGGCCAGGTCGGCCGGCCGATCGAGGAGATTTCGGAAGAGGATTGGCGCGTGATCTTCGCGGCCAATGTCGATGCCGCCTTCTTCCTCGCCCGGGCGGCGGCGCCGGTGATGCGCAAGGCCCGCTATGGCCGCATCGTCACCATCTCCTCCGGTGCCGGATTGCGGCCGAGCCTCACCGGCATCCAGGCCTATGCCAGCGCCAAGCATGCGCTGGTGGGGCTGACGAAGCAGCTCGCCTGGGAGCTGGGGCCTCATGGCATCACCGTCAATTCGGTGGCGCCGGGCTTCGTGCGCTCCAACCCCGCCACCGAGCGGCAATGGGAGAGCTATGGGCCGGAGGGGCAGAAGCGGCTGGTCGAGAGCATCCACACCCGTCGCCTGGGCACACCGCAGGACATCGCCCATGCGGCGCTGTTCTTTCTCGGAGAGCCCGCCGGCTGGGTCACCGGACAGGTGCTCTCCGTGGATGGCGGGCGGTCGTAGAGCGTCACACCACCAGATCGAGCGGCGGCACCGGCTCGCCGCGAGAGACGTGCTGCATGTTGGCGAACATGCGCTTGACGGTCGGGGCGAAGTTGTCGGCCGCCATGGCGGCGAGGTGGGGCGTCACCACCAGATTGTCGAGCGTCAGCAGCTCGCTTTCCGGCGGCAGCGGCTCGACGGAGAAGACATCCATCGCCGCTCCCGCGATCTCCCGGGCGCGCAGCGCCTCGACCAGCGCCGCCTCGTCCACCACGCCACCGCGGGCGCAGTTCACCAGCACGGCCGTCTTCTTCATCGCCTTGAAGGCGGCCGTGTCGATGAGGTTCGTCGTTTCCGGTGTCAGGGGGCAATGCAGCGAGACGACATCGGCCTCGGCGAGGATTTCGGCCAGCGTCGCATGCCGCACGCCGAACTCTGCCTCCTCTGCCGGGCTGAGCGGGGTGCGCTTGGAGTAGAGGATGGTGCAGCCGAAGCCCTTCAGCAGCCGGGCGAGGTTCTTGCCGATCGCGCCGAAGCCGATGATGCCGACGGTCTTGCCGGAGAGCATATAGGTCTCGCCCGGGAGCTTGCCGGTGGCCCAGTGGCCCTTCTTCAGCTCCTGATGGCCGTAACCGATGAAGCGCAGAGCCGAGAGAGCCAGACCGAGCGCGAATTCGGCGACCGGCAGCGCGTTCGAGCCGGTGGTGCGGGCGACCTTGATGCCGAGTTCCCTGGCGGCGGCGATGTCGATGTTGTCGACACCCACGCCCCATTTGTGGAGCAGCTTCAGCTTCTTGGCCGCCCGCAGCACGTCGGCCGAGACGCCCACCTGACCGGCGATGGCGTAATCGGCTTCGGCGATGATCTGCTTCATGTGGTCGTCGCCGCGGGCCGTGCCATGGGTCAGCACGAAGCCCTCGGGGAGCAGCTCACGCAGGCGCTCGGCGCGCTCTGGCGTCGTCATATCGAGCAGGACGATGGTCTCGGGCATGGTCGGTGTTCCGGTCACGAGAGGAGGCTGTCGAAGAGGACGCGGCTCAGCCGTTCTGGGCGAGCGCGTCGAGCACCATTTTGGTGGCACCGGAGATGTCGCCGAGCTTCTCGCCGGCCTTGACGCGATCTTGCGTCTTTTCTCCACGTGCCTGCCGCGCAATGGCGGCGTCGGCGATGGCCTCGGCCTCTTCACGGGGCAGCACCAGCACGCCGGATTCGTCGGCGAGAATGACGTCGCCCGCCTTCACCGGAACATTGCCGCAAGAGATGGGGTGGTTGAGCGTGCCGCCGAGATTGTAGAGGCGGGTGGTGATCGGCGACATGCCGCGGCACCACATCGGAAAGTCGGAATCCTGGATTTCCGTGAGATCGGTGCAGGGGCCGTCCACGATGCCGCCGGCCGCGCCCGCCGCCTTGGCCGCCACCGTGACACCGCCGCCCCAGCAGGCGTGCTTGTCGTCGCCGAGACGGTCGACCACCAGGATGTCCCCCGGCCGCAGCAGGCCGAGCGTGTGATGCAGCAGGGTCGAATCCTGTCCCGGGATCGCCAGGGTGACGGCGACGCCGGCAATGCGTTTGGTGCGCAGCAGCGGCTGAATGCCGCGATCCATGAAGCCCCAATGCTGGGAATGGCCGACCGTGGCGGTCTCGACCTTGAGCAGCTTCTCGACCAGCCCCGCCGGCAGCGACTCGGGCATCGGGGCGATGCGGTAATCGGGCATGTCTGCAAACTCCTATTTTCCAACCGCGCGGGCGACGCCGACGAGGCGTTCGACCGCGACGACGACGATCAGCGTGGCGATGATGAGGACGACGGAGAGGGCCGCGATCAGCGGGTCGGTGCGCCCTTCGACATAGCGCACCATCTCGACCGGGAGGGTGGAGGCGCGCGGGCCGGAGATGAAGAGCGAGATCACCGTCTCGTCGAAGGAGAGCAGAAAGGACAGGCAGGCGCAGGCGATCAGGCCCGGGGCCGCGAGCGGCAGGGTGACGCGGCGCACGACTCGCCAGGGGGTGGCGCCGAGCGTCGCGGCCGCGGCCTCGATGTCATGCGGCAGATTGGAGAGCGCGGTGGTCATCATGCGGATGACGAAGGGCACCGTCACCGTCATATGGCCGAGGACGAGGCCGGGCAGCGTGGCGGTCAGCCTGAGCGGCGTGAAGAAGAGCAGGAGCGCGAGGCCGGTGATCAGCGTCGGCAGCAGGAGCGGTGCGAGGAAGAAGCCGTTGAGCGCGTCCTTGCCGCGAAATTCGCCCTTCGCCAGAGCGAGCGCCGCCGGTACGCCCACCAGCAGCGAGCAGAGCGTCACCACGCTGGCGACCTGGACGCTGAGCCAGAGGGAAGCCAGCAGCGGCCCGTGATGCGCGAGCGCCTGGAACCAGCGCAGCGAATAACCGGAAGGTGGGAACAGGATGAAGCTGTCGGCCGAGAAGGCCAGCGCGAAGACGACGACGATCGGCGCGAGGATCAGCGCATAGACGATGCCCGCCAGTGTCGAGAGCAGAGAGCCCGCCCCGTTCATCGTGCGAGCCTCCGCGCCAGCAGGTTGGACAGCGCTAGCAGCACGAGCAGCAGAACCAGGGTGTAGAGCGCCAGCACGGCCGCGACGGGCCAGTTGGTGTTGGTCGTCGCCTGCTCGAAGATCTCGGTCGCCAGCACGAAGACGCGCCCGCCGCCCAGGAGCTTTGGGGTGATGTAGGCCGACATGGACAGGACGAAGCCGAGCCCCGCCGCGAGCACGATCGCCGGCAGGCTGAGCGGCAGCGTCACCCGCAGGAAGGTGCGGAACGGAGAGGCGCCGAGCGAGCGGGAGGCCTCCTCCAGCGTGCGGTCGAGCCGGCCGAAGCCCGCGAGCAGCGCGAGGATCATATAGGGCATGATGCTTTCGGCGAGGCCGATGGTCACGCCCGTCCAGTTGAAGACGAGCTTCAGCGGCGCCGAGATCAGGCCCAGCCACTGCAGCAGCCCGTTGACGAGGCCGCGATCGCCCAGGATCGCGAGCCAGCCGAAGACGCGCACCACGCCGGAGATGAGCATGGGCAGGATGGCGATGACGGCGAGGATGCCGCGCCAGCGCGAGGTGGTGCGGAAAAGGAAAAGCGACAGTGGATAGGAGAGCGCGAGCGCGATGGCCGTCGCGGTCGATGACAGCCAGAGCGAGTTCCAGGTCAACTCGAAGGTGAAACCGTCGGCGAAGGTCTCGCTGGCGGTCTTCAGCGAGAGCGCCTCCACCATCGCGCCCGTGGGGCCGACCTCGTTGAAGGCGTTGCGCAGCAGCAGCAGCGTCGGCCAGGCATAAATCCCCAGCACGAAAATTCCTGCCGGAAGCAGCAGCCAAAACAGCCGGCGCGAACCGCTCATGCGGCATCTCGCGCGAAGACGCGGCTTTCGGCGACCGGCCAGACCACGGCGACCGCCTGACCCTCGCCCGGGGCGGGGGAGCCGGAGGGCATTTCGACCGTCAGCTGCCCGCCCGCGCCCTCGACCAAGACCTCGACATGGTCTCCGACGAAGACGCTGCGCAGCACGCGGCCGGTGACGCGAACCGCGTCGGGCCCTGTCGCTTCGGAGAGCGGCAGGATGCGCATGCGCTGCGGGCGCACGAAGACGTCGAAGGCGCCCTTCGCCGGGGCAGCGAAACCCAGGGCTTCGTTCCAAAGCCGCACCTTGCCCTCCGCAGTGCGCTCGGCGGGCAGCGCATTGGCGCGGCCCACGAATTCAGCGACGAAACGGGTGGCGGGTTTCTCGTAGATCTCCTCGGGCGTGCCGATCTGCGCGATCCGGCCGCGATGCATCACGGCGATGCGGTCGCACATCGTCAACGCCTCGACCTGATCATGGGTGACGAAGAGCGTGGTGATGCCGAGCGAGCGCTGGATCGAGCGGATCTCGTGGCGCATCGCGTCGCGCAGCTTGGCGTCGAGATTGGACAGCGACTCGTCGAGCAGCAGCACGGATGGATGGATCACCAGCGCCCGCGCGAGCGCCACCCGCTGCTGCTGGCCGCCGGAGAGTTCGCGGGGCTTGCGGGCTCCCAGTCCGGACAGCCGCACCAGCGCCAGCGCTTCCTCCACCTGTCGGGCGATCTCGGCCTTGGCGCGGCGGCGCTCTTCCAGTCCGAAGGCGACGTTGCGAGCGACCGTCAGATGCGGGAACAGCGCGTAGGACTGGAAGACATAACCCATATTGCGCCGATGGGCCGGCAGGCCGGTGATGTCCTTGCCGTCGACGCGGATGCTGCCCCGATCGGGGTCGATCAGCCCAGCGAGCATTCGCAGCGTCGTCGTCTTGCCGCAGCCGGAGGGGCCGAGCAGGGCGACGGACTCGCCCTTCGCCACGCCGAGCGAGACGTCGTCGACGGCGGTGGCATTGCCAAAGCGCTTCTGTAGGCCGGAGAGTTCGAGATAGCTCATCGCCCCAAGCCGTTCAGCGGCCCGCCTGGGCGATGACTTCGCGCCGCCAGCGGTTGTTCCACTGGTCGCGAACTTTCAGGATGTCGTTCCAGTCGACGCCGATCATCTTCGCGCGATTATCCGGCGAGGCGGCGGTGCGGGCGGCGGCCTTCGGATCGATCTCGGCCTTGCCATTCGCCGGGGCATAGAACATCCGCTCGGTGAAGGCCTTCTGAGCCTGCCGGGACAGCGCATGCTTGACGAAGGCCGCAGCGGCGGCGCGGTTCTTCGAGCCGGCGCTGAGATTGATGGTGTTGATCTGGAAGACGGAGCCTTCCGGCGGGAGCAGCGAGACGAGCTTGCCGTTGGACTGGTCGCCATAGATCTGCGAGCGGGCGTTCCAGCCGGTCGCGACCTTGACCACGCCGTTGAGGATCAGGGAATAACCGTCGGGATTGGGCTCGAAGGTGTTGACCGAGGGCGCCAGCTCCCGGAGCTTCTTCATCGCCGCGTCGATCGATTTGCGATGGTCGCCGCCTTCCATCTTTTCGACCATGGCGGTCAGGGCGAGGCCCTGAATGTTGGGCGGAGCGGCGAGCGCGATCTGGCCCTTGAGGTCCGGACGCCAGAGATCGGCGAGCTTGGTCAGCGGAGGCGACAGCGCGGCGTCGTAGACCAGCACGAGATTGTCGAAGGTCACGGCCGGGCCGTATTCGCCGCCGGCGGCGCGGGCCTCGGGAAGCAATTCGTCGAGGACCGGGAATTCGGCCGGCGTCAGCTTGTCGAACAGGCCTTCGATATTGCCGATGGTCGAGGTGGTGACGTCCATGATGGTGACGTCCACCTGCGGGTCGGCCTTCTGGGCGCGAATGGTCCCGACCATCTGGGCGGAGGTGCCGCCCGGGGCGTAATTGACCTTCACGCCCGGATTGGCGGCCATGAAGGGCTCGACCACCGTCTTCATGTAATTGTCCTGGAAAATGCCCGAATAGGACATCAGCGTGATTTGCCCGCCCAGCTGCTGCGCGCGCAGGACGGAGGGCATCGCGACGGTGGCGAGGCCGGTCTTGAGGACGAGGCGGCGGGTCGGCATCGGCAACTCCTGCGGCTGTTGTTTCGAGGGCGAAGGCGCCCGCCGCGAGGTTCGCGGCGGGGCGGGTTTCGGATCAGGCCGGGATCTTGCTCGCGAAATGGGCGATGAAGCGGGCGCAGATGTCGGTCAGCTTCTCGGTGAGCTGGGCGCCCGTCTCGGCCGAGCACAGGCGCGGATCGCCCTTGGCGACGCCGAGATTGTAGACCTCGTCATATTCGTTCGGCATCGCCACCTCGTGGCCGTCGAAGCTCGCCGTGCCGAGCCCGGTGAAGGGCAGGCCGAGCACCGGGTCCTTCTTCAGGGGCTTGCCTTCGGGAATGAAGTCCTTGCGGATCAGCTCCGGGAACAGATGCAGGCCGATTGAGGTCAGCGGGTCGGCGCCATGGCCGGCGACGGCGGCGGCCTTGTCGGCCCCGCCGAGGATGCCCGGTAGCAGCCCGTAGCCGATGCGCCAGAGATAAAGGCTCGGCAGCACGATCTCCTCGCGCAGATAGAGATCCCGCGCGACCTCGGCGATCGGGCCAACATTGCCGCCATGGCCGTTGATCACGATGATCCGGGTCAGCCCGTTGCGGTGCAGCGACTCGACCATTTCGGCGATGACCTGGGTCAGCGTCGCCTGGGAGATGGCGATGCCGCCTTTCATCGAGCCGAACCAGTCATTGCCGCCGAAGGGCAGGACGGGCGCGACGAGGGTGCGGGTGCCGGCCTTGCTGGCGCGGATGGCGGCGAGCTCGGCGATCTTCTCCGCGAGCAGATAATCGCCCATCGGGGCATGCGGGCCCTGATCCTCATGGCTGCCCATCGGCAGCAGGATCACCGGGTTGGCGTCGAGGATCTGGCGGGCTTCGCCGCCGGTGATGGTGCCCATATGGACGAGCGGTTCGGTCTTGGCGGCCATGTCTGGTTTCCTCCGGTTCGGTGTTCTGGGATCAGTGGTCGCGCGTGCGCGGGTCGAGCCAGTCGCGCAGCGCGTCGCAGAGCAGGTTCATCGCAAGGATGGTCAGGGTCAGCGCCGCGCAAGGCCAGAGCAGCAGCAGCGGTGCCTGTTCCATGGTGGCGCGCGCGCCGCGGATCATGAGGCCCCAGGACGGGGCGGGGGGCACGACGCCGAGGCCGAGGAAAGACAGGCCGCTCTCCAGCACCACTGCCGCCGCGACCGCCAGCGAGAACTGGACGAGCAGCGGGCCGGCAATGTTCGGCAGAACTGTGCGGAACAGGATGCGAGAAGGGCGGGCGCCGAGGGCGCGGGCCGCCTCGACATATTCGCGGCCCTTCACAGCCAGCACCTCGGCATAGGTGACACGGGCGAAGCCGGGCACGTAGAGCACCGACAGGACCAACACGAGCGTGGCCGCACCCGGCCCGAGCAGGGTGACGACCAGCAGGGCAAGCAGAACCGGCGGAAAGCACATGATGATCTCGACGCCGCGCACGGTGAAGGAGGCGCTCCAGCTGCGGCTCCAGCCGCCGATCAGGCCCAGCGTGACGCCGACGAGCCCGGCGAAGAGGGCCGAGGCGAAGGCGACCGAGAGGCTGGTGCGCGCGCCCCAGATCAGGCGCGAGAGCACGTCGCGGCCGAATTCGTCGCGGCCGAGCCAGGAGCCCGGCATCGGCCCGGCGAGGCGGCGCGCGATGTCCTGCCGGATCGGGTCGGGCATCGGCAGAAGGGGCGCGGCGAGGGCGAGCAGCAGGATCAGCGCCACGAAGGCGCCAGGCACCGCGAGTTTGGCGAGGCCGCGCCGCTTCATGACTGCACCCGGGGATCGATCGCGGCGTGCAGCAGCTCGACCACGAGGTTGATCAGGAGGAACAGCACCGAGATCGTCAGCACGATGCCGACGACCATCGGATAGTCGCGGCCCTCG
>NZ_JBMDWH010000195.1:0-11983 GCF_048595345.1 Allobosea sp. | reverse complement strand
AGGCGGTGGCGCAGGCGCTGGGCTGAGCCGGCAACACGGCGCATCGCGCCGCAATCAGAGCCGCGGATGCGGCCGGAGCATGGACAAGGGGGGCATTCGCCCATGGATTTGACGTCGTTTTCGCTGAGCGATCCGCTGCTTTGGGGTAAGCTCGCCGAGATCATCCTGCTCAACGTCGTGCTCTCAGGCGACAATGCGGTGGTGATCGCGCTCGCCTGCCGCGCGCTGGCACCAGAGCAGCGCACCAAGGGCATCGCGCTCGGCGCCGCCGTCGCCGTCGTCCTGCGCATCGCCTTCACCGTGGTCATCGCTTCGCTGCTGTCGATGCCCTTCCTGCGCATCGTCGGCGCGGTGCTGCTGGTCTGGATCGCGGTGAAGCTGCTGATCGAGGATGGCGAGGCCGATGAGGACGCCATCGCCGCCTCGAGCAAGCTCTGGAAGGCGGTGCAGACCGTCGCCATCGCCGACATCGTCATGAGTCTCGACAACGTTCTCGCCATCGCCGGCGTCGCCCGCGATTCGATGCCACTGCTGATCGCCGGCCTCGTGATCTCGATCCCGCTGATCGTCGTCGGCGCCTCGCTGATCACGAACCTTCTGACCCGCTTCCCGATTCTCGTCTGGGCCGGTGCGGCACTGCTGGGCTGGGTCGCGGGCGAGATGCTCGATTCCGACCCGTGGCTCGCCGGCCGCTTCGGCGAGGACCTCCTTCACACGCTCGAATACCCGGCCGCCATCCTCGGTGCGCTGCTGGTGGTCGGGCTCGGCTATCTCATCAAATCGCGCCGTCCCGGCCCGGCTCACTGACAGGGGAACGAAACACCCATGGATTTTGCATCATCCACCTTCTGGATCTCGCTGCTCCAGATCATCTGGATCGACCTGCTCCTGTCCGGAGACAACGCCATCGTCATCGCCATGGCGGTGCGCTCGCTGCCGGAGAAGCAGCGCAAGCTCGGCATCTGGCTGGGCTGCGGCGCGGCCGTCACCCTGCGCATCATCTTCGCGGTCATCGTCTCCTATCTGCTCAACGTGCCCTTCCTGAAGGTGGTGGGTGCGCTGCTGCTGTTCTGGATCGCGATCAAGCTCGCCATGGGCGAGGATGAATCGCACGGCGACATCAAGGCCAGCGACAATCTCTGGAAGGCCGTGCGCACCATCGCCATCGCGGACGCCGTGATGAGCCTCGATAATGTGCTGGCGATCGCAGCCGCGGCGCGAGGCCATTTCGAACTCTTCGTCTTCGGCCTTCTGCTGACGATCCCGCTGATCATCTTCGGCGCCAACATGCTGTCCAAGATCCTGGAGCGCTTCCCGATCCTGGTCTGGTTCGGTGCCGCGCTGCTGGGCTGGATCGCCGGCGAGATGCTGGTCAGCGACATCGCGCTGCTGCAGTGGTTCCACACCGCCATCCCGAGCTGGGTCACAAGCGTGCCGGTCTCCGATACCCATCCGGCCGGCCTCGCGACGGCCAAGACGGTCTATTACGGCGCGGCTGTGGTCGGTGCGGCCTTCGTCTGCACCGTCGCCTACCTGATGAAGCGCAAGCCGGCCGACCAGCCGGGCTGAGGCGCTTACGCCTCTTGCAGAACGATCGCAGCGGCGGCCAGGGCAACCTGGCCGCCGTTTTCGATGAGGCGTGTGCGACCTTGCGGGGTATCCCGTCGCGCTGGGTCAAACACGGCAAAACGCCCGCCTCCCGGCAGCGACACCGCGAAACTCTCCGGCTCACGCAGGAGCCCGGTGCCGAGCGCCTTCACATAGGCCTCCTTCGCCGCCCAGATCAGGCTGAAGGCCACAGCGCGCTGCAGCCCATCGAGAACCGCCAGCGCCGCCTGTTCCTGCGGATGCAGCAGAGGGAGCGGAATGTCAGCGGCCGGCTCGACCGCCTCGACATCGACGCCGATCGGGCTCTCCGCCAGCCCGACCGCAACCACCCCGCCGCGGGTGGCGAGCGAGAGGTATAGATCGGGCCGCGCCGGCAGAACCGGCTGGCCGCTCGGCAGATGCCCGATCGCCCCGTCCCAGCCCGAAAAACCATCCTGGCCGGCGAACACCTGCCGCGCGGTGTCCCGCCGCAGCCGCGAGCGCTCCGCCCGGTCGACGGGCCGCGCCAGCGTCGCCACCAGCCAGACCGCCGGCAGATGGGGAGTGCGAAAGGTAGGATCGTCGGCCCAGATCATGGGGTGAGACTATCCGGCGGCCTCGCCCCTGTCGCGCTTTGCGCCCCAGACATGCCGCGTCCTTCCCGCTGCGCGTTGACGTCTCCCCGCTTCGGTTTCAGGAGAAACCATGTCCGCAGATCCTGCCTCCCGCACCGCAGCGGCCGCCGCGCCGCTGACCAGTTCCGGCATGCTGCTCGGTGTGCGCCGCGTTTCGGTGCTGCTGCCCGGAATCGTCGTGTTCGCCGTCGCCTTCGGCGCTGCCGCTGCCGCCAAGGGGCTGACGCTGCTCGAGACCGTGCTGATGAGTGGGCTCGTCTATGGCGGGGTCTCGCAGCTCGTCGCGATGGAAATCTGGCGGCCGGAATGGAGCTGGGGCGCGATTGCGGGGCTCGCCGTCGTGACGGCGACCGTCAATGCGCGCATGATCCTGCAGGGCGCCGCGCTCCAGCCCTGGTTCGCGTATTATTCCAAGCGTCTCAACGCTCTCCATCTGTTTTTTTACACCGATGCGAACTGGCTGATCGGCACGCGCTACCGCGAGGAAGGCGGCCGCGATCTCGGCGTGCTGATCGGCGCAGGGCTGGCGCTCTGGGTGGTCTGGGTGCTCGCCACCCTCGCGGGCCATGGTCTGGGCGCGTTGGTCTCCGACCCACGCCGCTACGGCATCGACCTCGTGATGCCGATCTTCTTCGCGGCGATGATCGTGCCGATGTGGAAAGGGCGCCGCGCGGCGATGCCATGGCTGGTCGCCGGGCTCGTCGCGCTGGTGACGGCCAAGCTGGTCAACGGCTACGCCTTCATCATCACCGGCTCGCTGGCCGGCGCGTTGACGGGGGCGTTCCGCGATGACGCTGCCTGATCCCGGTCCTTGGGGCGCCTATCTCGCCATCGGGGCCATGGCGCTCGCGACCTATCTCTGTCGTATCTCGGGCGTCGCCCTGATGAGCGTCATCCCGCTGACGCCTCATGTCCGCCGCGGGCTGGCGGCGCTGCCGGGGTCCATCGTCGCGGCGACCGTGCTGCCGCTCATCGAGCGGCTCGGTTGGGCCGCGGGAATCGCGCTGCTCGCGGCCATGGCGAGCATGATCGTCAGGCGCAGCGAATTGCTGGCGCTGGTCACCGGAATGGCTGTCATTTCGGGGCTGCGCGCGCTGGGCTTCTGACCGATCACCGCTTGCGATCGCTTCCATCACATCCCGTCATCGCGCTATGCGCCCCGGCGTGTTGACGCGCCGGGCTGGCGGGAGGACGGTGCAGGTCAGAAGAACTGACCAAATCGGAGCGCCGCCATGGCATGGTATTCTCAAACCTGGACCTGGTTCGACGGAGACTGGCACGAGGGCAATCCCGGCCTCGTCGGCCCGCGCAGCCATGCGCTCTGGCAGGCCTCCTCGGTCTTCGACGGCGGCCGCTATTTCGACGGCGTGGCGCCGGATCTCGATCGCCATGCTGCCCGCGTGAACCGCTCCGCCGTGGCGCTCGGGCTCGAGGCGACCGTCAGCGAGGACTTCATCATCGGCAAGGCCATGGAAGGCGTGAAGAAATTCGCGCCCGGCACGGCGCTTTACATCAAGCCGATGTATTGGGGCGAGGCTGACGGCCCCTCGACCATCATGCCCGATCCGGATTCGACGCAGTTCGCGCTGTGCCTGTTTGAGGCGCCGATGCCGCAGCCGACCAACGGCTTTTCGGTGACCAAGGGCCTCTATCGCCGCCCCAGCTACGAGACCGCGCCGACCGACGCCAAGGCCGGCTGCCTCTACCCCAACAATGCCCGCATCCTGAAGGCGGCCAAGGCCGCCGGCTTCGACAATGCGCTGGTGCTCGACATGCTCGGCCATGTCGCCGAAACCGCGACCTCCAACATCTTCCTCGCCAAGGACGGGGTGGTGAAGACGCCGGTGCCGAACGGCACCTTCCTGAACGGCATCACCCGGCAGCGCGTCATCGGCCTGCTGCGCGCCGCCGGCGTTCCGGTCGAGGAATGCAGCCTGCGCTATGAGGATTTCGAACAGGCCGACGAGATCTTCATCTCGGGCAACTATTCCAAATGCATGCCGGTCATCCGCATCGACGACCGCACGCTCCAGCCCGGCCCGATGTTCCGCAAGGCGCGCGAGCTCTACATGGACTTCGCGCATTCCAAGCCGAAGGCCGCCTGAGGCCGCCCGATGGCGAAGCTCGCCACACGGCTGACGCAGCGCCTCGGCATCGCCCATCCGATCCTGTCGGCGCCGATGGCGCTGGCCGGCGGCGGGGCGCTAGCCGCGGCAGTGACGCGCGCCGGAGGGCTAGGGCTGATCGGCGGCGGCTATGGCGATGCCGACTGGCTCGCACAGCAATTCGCCGCTGCTGGCAATGAGCAGGTCGGCTGCGGCTTCATCACCTGGTCGATGGCCAGACAACCGCAACTGCTGACGCAGGCGCTTTCGCATGAGCCGAAGGCGCTGATGCTCTCCTTCGGTGATCCGCACCCCTTCGCGGCCGAGATCGCAGCCGCCGGCGTGCCGCTGATCTGCCAGTGCCAGTCCCTCGACCATGTCCGGCGGGGGCTGGAGGCGGGCGCCGCGATCATTGTCGCGCAGGGCGCCGAGGCCGGCGGCCACGGCCACCGTCGCGGCACCTTGCCCTTCGTGCCGGAGGTGGCGGATCTGCTGGCCCGCGAGAGCCCCGACACACTGCTCCTCGCGGCCGGCGGCATCGCCGATGGGCGCGGTCTCGCGGCAGCGCTGATGCTCGGCGCCGATGGCGTGCTGGTCGGCACCCGCTTCTGGGCCAGCCGCGAGGCGCTGGTGCATCAGCGCCACCACGCCGTCGCTGTCGCGGCCAGCGGCGACGACACGGTTCGCTCCTCGCTGCCCGACATCGCCCGCCGGCTCGACTGGCCCAAGCCCTTCGACATCCGCGTCCACGCCAATGCTTTCACGAAAGACTGGGCGGGGCGCGACGACGAGCTGCGCGCCGCGATCGAGACCGAGGCGCCTGCCTATCGCGTGGCCTTCATGGCGGGCGAGGCCGACAAGGCCGCCGCGATCTTCGGCGAGGCGGCAGGGCTGATCGCCGACATTCCGCCGGCGGGCGAGATCGTCGAGCGCATGGTCGCGGAGGCTGCGGCGCTGCTTGGTGGGGCAGGGTGGTTCCTGGTCTAAAGCTTCAGCGTCGAGAGGCCAGGACAGCGCGGGCACGCTATCGCATCAGCCGCAGCAGTCCCGTCGCCTTCAGCCCCACCCCCGCCAACAAGGCATAAATCACCGCCGCCACCCCCGAGAGCAGCAGCACGCCCATCAGCAGCGGCTGGAAGCCGAGCGCAGCGGTCACCCCGAGCGCCAGCGGGGCGAACCACCAGGCGAAGAGCCCGGCCGCCAGCGCCGCAGCGCCCGTGATCGCGAAGAAGCCCGGCAGGCGCCGGTCCGGCGTGGTCCAGCCCTTCTTCAGCCCCAGCACGAAGAGCGTCGTCAGGTTGATCCAGGCTCCCGCCGCCGTGGCCAGCGCCAGGCCCGGCGCGCCCCAATCGCGCCAGAGCAGGAGCTTCAGCACGAGATTGCAGGCGATGGCGCCCAGAGAGACCAGCATCGGCGTCGTCGTGTCGCCGCGCGCCTGGAAGGCCGAGATCTGCGAGCGCATCATCACGATCGCCGGCAGGCCCAGCGCATAGGCGAACAGCACGGTGCCGGAAGCTACGCTGGCCTGCGCATCGAAAGCGCCGCGCTGGAACAGCCCGGCCACGATC
This sequence comes from Allobosea sp., assembly GCF_048595345.1. Taxonomy (GTDB): domain Bacteria; phylum Pseudomonadota; class Alphaproteobacteria; order Rhizobiales; family Beijerinckiaceae; genus Allobosea. Next base: position 6,088 of record NZ_JBMDWH010000195.1, on the reverse strand, counting down.
AGGTCGGGCACCGCCAGGAAGGCCGCGACGAAGGGCGCGCTGGCGACGAAGGCGATGGCCACCGCCCGGTTCTGGGCGCGGTTGGCCGCAGCCTCGTCCCCGCGCGCGATCGAGCGGCTCATTGCCGAGAGCGCGACCGTGCCGACCGCGATGCCGATCAGCCCGATCGGCAGCTGGTAGAGCCGCTCGGCGTAATACAGCGCCGAATAGGCGCCGCGCGGCAAAAGTGAAGCGATGATCGTGTCGGCGAAGATCGCGATCTGCACACCAGCCGAGCCGATCACCGCCGGGCCGAACGCCTTCAGGAATCGGCGCACCCCGGCGTCCATCCGCGGCCTGACGAGGCGGCTCGAAACCCGCGCCCGGCGCGCCGCCACATAGAGGAGGAGCCACTGCGCCAGCCCCGAAGCCGAGACCCCCCAGGCCGCGGCATAGGCCGCGCTCGGGAACAGGAAGGAGACCGAGAGCGCCGCGATCATCCCGATATTGAGCAGGATCGGCGCCGCCGCGAAGGCGGCGAAGCGATCGACCGCGTTCAGCGTCGCCCCCAGAAAGGTCACCATGGTGACGAAGAGCAGATAGGGAAACGTGATCCGCGTCAGCGAGACCGCGAGCTCAAAGAGGGCAGGGTCCCCGGTCAGGCCGGGCGCCAGCAGCGTCACCAGCCAGGGCATCAGCGGCAGCGCCAGCGCCAAGAGGACGAGCTGGACGAGAAACAGCACGGTGAAGAGCCGGTCGGCGAAGAGATGGGCCGCCTGCGCCCCCTCCCGCTCGGCGATATGGGCATAGGCCGGCACATAGGCTTGGTTGAACGCGCCTTCCCCGAAGATGGCGCGGAAATGATTCGGCAGGCGCAGCGCCACCGAGAAGGCGTCCATCGTCGCGCCGGCGCCGAGAACCGCCGCGAGCACGATATCGCGCAGAAAGCCGGTCAGGCGCGAAATCAGCGTATAGCCGCCGACCGACAGGATGTTTCTGAGCATCGGCACCTTCGTCATGCTCGGGCTCGACCCGAGCATCTCGGGACAAGGAAGCTCCCGCAGCTCTCCTGGAACGGGATTCTCCGGTCAAGCCCGGGAGCGACTCCGGCGTTCGTTCACCGAATGACCGGCGGCAGGGCATCCCCGCGCGGATGATCGACCGTGCGGGCCTCGAAGCCGACCCGCTCGCCGATCAAATAGAGCGGCCGGCGCTTCACCTCCGCGAAAATGCGCCCGACATATTCCCCGATCATGCCCAGCGACACCAGTTGGATGCCGGAAAAGAACATGATCGACACGATCAGCGACGGAAAGCCCGGCAGATCGGTGCCGTAGAAAAGGGTGCGGATCAGGAAGTAGAGAGCCGTCAGCGTCGCGATCAACGCGATCACCGCGCCGCTCCAGGTCGCGACCTTGAGCGGCACGGTCGAGAAGGAGGACAGGCCGTCGAAGGCGAAGGAGAACAGCCGGCCATAGCGGAACTTCGAGACGCCATGGGCGCGGTCGGCGACTTCGAACGGCACGCCGGTCGAGCGGAAGCCGACCCAGGCATAGAGCCCCTTCGAAAAGCGCGCCCGCTCCGGCAGGGCCCGCAGGGCGTCCACCGCCTTGCGGTCGAGCAGGCGGAAATCGCCGGCGCCCTCCGGCAGCTGCGTTTCCCCGAAACGGCCAAAGATGCGGTAGAACGCCTTGGCGAAATTGCGTTTCAGCGCCGTCTCGCCGACGCGGTCGGTGCGCTGGCCGTAGACGTTGAGATAGCCTTCGCGCCACTTCTCCAGAAAGGCGGGAATCACCTCCGGCGGATGCTGAAGATCGGCATCCATGATCACCACCGCATCGCCGAAGGCGTGGTCCAGCCCGGCCGCGATCGCGATCTCCTTGCCGAAATTCCGGCTGAACGAGACCGCGCTGATGCGCGGATCGGCCTTGTTCATCTCCCGGATCACGGACAGCGTGCCGTCGCGGCTGCCATCATCGACGAAGACGATCTCGAAGGAAGCGACCGCGCCGGCGAGCACGCCCTTGAGACGCTCCACCAGCAGCCCGACATTCTCCGCCTCGTTGTGGACGGGCACGACGATGGACAGCTCCGGCCAGCGCGAGGCGCGCGGCGCGCGGGTGGGAGCGGGTGACGCGATGTCCGACACGAAAGGCCTTTCGAACCCGCGCCGAGGCAAGCCGGCGCGGACGCACTGAAAACCGAAAGCTTGCCCGGCGACAAGCCCGATGCGCTATAGCGCATGGCGCCTGAATGCGAGACAACGGAGATGCGACTGGCGATGGCCAAGGGCTTCATTCTCTGCGCCGATGATTTCGCGCTGACCGAGGGCGTCAGCCGTTCGATTTTGGCGCTGCTGGGTCTCGGCAAGCTCAGCGCCACCGGGGCGATGACCAACAGGCCGCATTGGCCGCGGCTGGCCGGCGAACTCGCAGCCTTCGCGGGCCGGGCCGATCTCGGCCTGCATTTCAACCTGACCTGCGGGGCGCCTCTGGGCGCGATGCCGAATCTCGCACCCTCCGGTGCTCTGCCGCCGCTGGGGCAGGTCTTGCGCGGCGCGCTGCTCTCCGCGCCGGTGCGGCGTGAGATCGCGGCGGAGCTCGTGCGCCAGCTCGATGCCTTCGAACAGGCGCTGGGCCGCTCGCCCGATTTCGTCGACGGGCACCAGCATGTCCATGCGCTGCCGGGCGTGCGCGGCGCGGTGATCGAGACCATCGCCGCCCGTTACCCGTCCGGCTCGGTCTATCTGCGCGATCCGGCGGACGGCGTTGCGGCGATTCGCGCGCGCGGCGTCGCGGTGCGCAAGGCCGCGGTGATCGCCGGCCTCGCCCGAGGCTTCGCCGCCGCGGCGCGCCGGCGCCTCATCCCGGTGAATCAGGGGTTCTCGGGCGTCTCGCCATTCGATTCGCAGCGCAACTTCGCCGCCGATCTTCGCCGTTTCCTGCTTCGTCCGGGCCCGGCGCATCTGGTGATGTGCCATCCCGGCTTCATCGACGAAGAATTGGCGACGCTCGACCCGGTAATCGCGACGCGCCCGATCGAGCACGCGGCCATCGCCGGTTTCTCTCCGCCGGAGGGCCTCCAAATGCTGCGCTTTCGTGAATTTTCGCACTGAAGCGGGCCCATTTTCCCACTGCAAGCGATTTGTTTACCGGGGCGTCCCACTATCGCGCCGGGGAATGATGCGCCGCCACCAAACGGCGGCATCGAACGGGGACATGCGGCGCTATGAATTGGTTCCAGCGATCTGCCGACCGGGCGATCGAGACGGCCCCGCAGCAAGCGCTCGGCACCGGTGGCTCACTGAGCAGGCAGATCGCGGCAGCAGCCGTCCTGATCGTGGCTGTGGCGATCATCGTCGTCGTGCTGGCCGTGGCGCGCTACAACGAAACGCGCACCTATCAGGATCTGGAGCAGAAATCGGAGGCGCTCTCCTCCATGGTCGCCAATGCGGCGCCCGCGCTTGTTCTATCGCGAGACTCCAACACGCTGAACTCGATCCTTTCTTCGCTGCGCCGCGACCCGGATTTCGACGCCGCGATCGTCGGAGACGATATCACGACCCTCGCCGGCTCGGGGCGCAGCGAGGATGCGCGCCTGTCGCTGAACCGGCGATGGCTCAAGCAGGCGCTCGGCAGCGAGCCCTGGGACGCCGTGCAGGCGCGAGACAGCTACGAAACCGATAGCGGCGGATATCTGACCAAGGTGATGGCGATCCGCGCGGGCAACAAGACTGTCGCATATGTGGCGCTGCGCTTCGATCAGTCACGGCTGCAGGCCCGTTCGCGCTGGGAGCAGTTCGTCATCGTCGCTCTCGGTGGCGGGATCCTGGCGATCATCGGCCCGCTGCTGTGGTTCTCCCTGTCTCGGACCATGCGGCCGCTGCGGGGCATGACCAACACCATCGTGCGGATTTCCGACGGCGATCTGCACACGCAGATCGACGCTCTCGACCGCCAGGACGAAATCGGCGCCATCGCCCGGGCGTTGGGCATCCTCAAGATCAGGCTCGCGGAGCGCGCCGCGCTGGAGGACCAGCAGAACGTCTCCGAAAGCGAGCGCAGGGCCCGCCAGCAGGCGGTCGATGCCGCCATCACGCTGTTCCGCAGCGAAGTCGGCATGGCGCTGGAAGCGTTCAAGAGCAACGCCGAGCGGATGCGGGAGGCCTCCGACGGGCTGGCGCGAGTTGCCGCCGAGGCCTCGCAGCGCGCCGCCCGCGCCGCCGACACGGCTCATGGCGCCACCGGCAATGTCGAAAGCGCCGCCCAGGCCGCTGAGGAGATGGGCGCCGCGATCCGCGAGGTCGAGTATCAGGTCCGCCGGGTCCGCACCGAGATCGTCGAGGCGGCCTCGGCCTCGCGCGCGACCGCCGGCTCCGTGCAGGAACTCGACGAGACCGCTCGTGCCATCGGCGAGGTCGTGAACCTGATCCGCGACATCGCCGCCCAGACCAATCTGCTCGCGCTCAACGCGACCATCGAGGCGGCCCGCGCCGGCGAGGCGGGGCGCGGCTTCGCCGTGGTGGCCGCCGAGGTGAAGTCGCTCGCCTCGCAGACCGCCGATGCCACCGACCGGATCGTCGCTCAGGTCGCGGCGATCCAGGGCGCGACCGGCGAGGTCGTTGGCGCCATCCAGAACATCGCGCAGCGCATGAATGCGATCGAGACCTTCGCCAACTCGGTCGCCACCTCGATCGAGCAGCAGGCCATCGCGACCGGCGAGATCGCCAGCGGCGTCGCTATGGCGAGCTCCTCGGCGCTGTCGATCTCGAGCGATCTCAGCGTGCTGGCCGACAGTGTCGAGGAAACCGGCCGTTCGGCCGAGCAGGTGCGCGGCGCGGCCGGCGAGGTCGCGACCCAGGCCCACCGCCTCGACTCGACGGTCGACCAGTTCCTGCGCAGCGTCGCCGCCTGATCCGGCGGAAGCACGAGGCGCCACGAGCCCGAGACGCCGACACGAAAACGGGGCCCGTAAGGGCCCCGTTCCGTTTTCAACGGTGTCGGATTCGATCCGCTCAGGCCTTGGCGCCGTGATAGAGCTCGGCCACGTAGTCCCAGTTCACGAGGCTGTCGAGGAACGCCTTGAGATAGTCCGGGCGACGGTTGCGGTAGTCGATGTAGTAGGAGTGCTCCCAGACGTCGACGCCCAGGATCGGGGTCGCGCCATGGACCAGCGGGTTCTCGCCGTTGGGGGTCTTCGAGACGGCGAGCTTGCCGTCCTTGACCTCGAGCCAGGCCCAGCCCGAGCCGAACTGGCCGACGCCGGCGGCGACGAAATCTTCCTTGAACTTGTCGACCGAGCCGAACGACTCGACGAGGGCCTTCTCGATCTCGCCCGGAATGGCCCCGCCGCCATTGGGCTTCATCCACTTCCAGAAATGCAGGTGGTTGTAGTGCTGGCCGGCATTGTTGAACACCGCGGCGTTCTTGCCATGGGAGCCCTTCACGATTTCTTCGAGCGACTTGCCCTCGAATTCGGTGCCCTTGATCGCGTTGTTGCCGTTGTTGACGTAAGCGAGGTGGTGCTTGTCGTGGTGGTACTCCAGCGTCTCTTTCGACATGAAGGGCTGGAGCGCGTCATGGGCGTAAGGAAGATCGGGAAGCGTAAAGGACATGAGGCTGCTCCTTGAGGCTATGAAATTCGCTTGAATGAGAATGGCTTGCCGAGGATTGGCGAGGCGCGGGACACCCGGCCATTCTCCGCGATAGTTAAGCGCGAAGCGGGCGCGCCACAACCGCCGCCGACGCGAAATCCCCGCACTTGCCGTCAGGGCAGCCGGCGCAGCAATTCGGGCTCGCCACTGGCCGAAATGGAAACCGTCTCTTATTCAATGTGTTAGATGATGGGCTGCTTCCCGCTCGCCTGAACGGCGGGACAGGGGCCATGTCGAGGGTGCCGAGTTGACAGCGATTTTCACGGTTCTGGGCCTGGGGCTCTTCAGCGGCGGACTCTACGCGGTCTATAGCGGCTGGCCCTATCTGGTGCTCGAGCGCGGTTTCACCCAGGTCATCATCGGCTCGATCATGGCCACCGCCGGCCTTCTGATGCTCTCGCTCGCCGTCGTGCTGCGCGAAATCCGCGCCATGCGGCGCCAGATCGCCGAAGCCGG
>NZ_JBMDWH010000194.1:0-12518 GCF_048595345.1 Allobosea sp. | reverse complement strand
CGACCCCGAGGGCCAGACCGATCTTCGTTCCTGACGTCATCGCGCGTCCTCAAAAGCAGGAAAGACCGCCGTGAGCAACCGCATGTGGGGTGGGCGTTTCGCCACAGGTCCCGACGCCATCATGGAGGAGATCAACGCCTCGATCGACTTCGACAAGAAGCTCTGGCGGCAGGACATTCGCGGCTCGCTGGCCCATGCGGCGATGCTGGCCGAGACCGGCATCCTGACGAAGGACGACGTCGCCACCATTACCGCAGGGCTGAAGCAGGTCGAAGGCGAGATCGAGGCCGGCAGCTTCACCTTCTCGCGGGCGCTCGAAGACGTCCATATGAACGTCGAGTCGAACCTCAAGGACAGGATCGGGCTCGCCGCCGGCCGGCTCCACACCGCCCGCTCGCGCAACGACCAGGTGGCGACCGATATGCGGCTGTGGGTGCGCGACACGCTCGACGAGATCGACGGGCAGATGCGCGATCTCCAGCAGGCGCTGGCCGAGAAGGCCGACACCTATGCCGGCGCGGTGATGCCGGGCTTCACCCATCTGCAATCGGCGCAGCCGGTCACCTTCGGCCATCATCTGCTGGCCTATGTCGAGATGCTGGGGCGCGATCGCGGCCGCGTGCGCGACGCCCGCGCCCGTCTCAACGAGTGCCCGCTGGGCGCCGCCGCGCTCGCCGGCACCTCCTTCCCGATCGACCGGCACATGACGGCCAAGGCGCTGGGCTTCGACCGGCCGACGGCGAATTCGCTGGATTCGGTCTCGGATCGCGATTTCGCGCTGGAGACCCTGGCCGCGGCCTCGATCTGCGCGATGCACCTGTCTCGCCTCGCCGAAGAGATCGTGCTGTGGGCGACGCCGCAATTCGGCTTCGTGCGCCTTTCCGATGCGTTCTCGACCGGCTCCTCGATCATGCCGCAGAAGCGCAACCCCGATGCCGCCGAGCTGGTGCGGGGCAAGGCGGGGCGCGTCTTCGGGGCGCTGCAGGCGCTGCTGACGATGATGAAGGGCCTGCCGCTGAGCTATTCCAAGGACATGCAGGAGGATAAGGAGGGCACTTTCGACGCCCTCCAGACCCTCTCGCTGTGCCTGGCAGCCATGACGGGCATGGTCCGCGACATGCAGCCCGATCTCAAGGCGATGAAGAAGGCGGCCGGGGCCGGCTACGCCACCGCGACCGATCTCGCCGACTGGCTGGTGCGGGTGCTGAAGATGCCGTTCCGCGACGCCCATCACGTCACGGGTCGCCTCGTCGGCATCGCCTCGGAGCGCAAGATCGGGCTGGAGAAGCTCACGCTGGCCGAGATGCAGGCTGTGGAGCCGCAGATCACCGAGGCCGTCTTCGCCGTGCTCGGCGTCGACCAGTCGGTGAAGAGCCGCGTCAGCTATGGCGGCACCGCGCCGGCCAATGTGCGCAAGCAGGCGCGCCGCTGGCTGAAGCAACTGGGGAAGGCTTGAGGTTTCCGGACAAAGCGCGTCATCCGCTCGCGCTTCCCCGCATCCTCCGCTACAGTCCCGCCACGCTTCCTCGAAGGGTTCGTCTTCGTGCTTCACCACCGCTTGAAATTCGGCCGCACGCTGCTGGTCGTCGCTCTTCTTGGCGTGGCGCTCGGCGCCTGTGGGCGCAAGGGCCCGCTGGAGCCGCCGCCGAACGCGACCGGCGCGCTCGATCTGCCCGATAATCAGGTCGGCGCGCAGGCGACCGAGACGCCCGATATCGGCTCGGCCTCCGTGCTGGCCAAACCGGCCAAGGCCAACCGGGCCATCACCGTGCCGAACAAGCCGTTCATCCTCGATCCGCTGATGTGAGCGATCCGCTCGGCTGACACCGGGCGTCATGCTCGGGCTCGGTCCGAGCATCTCCTGCAAGAGAGTTTCGGGTCTGCGCTTCGCCTCGCCCGAGAATGACGGCGCCAGCCCTCGCTTCTGACCAGAGCAAACCACCATGCACCATTTCGCCTATCGCGACGGTTCGCTCCATGCCGAGAGCGTCGATCTTTCCCGCATCGCGGCGGAGGTCGGCACGCCGGTCTATGTCTATTCCAGTGCGACGATCGAACGGCACTACACGCTCTTCGCGCAAGCGGTGAAGGCCATCGCGCCGGAGGGCAAGGCGCATGTGTTCTACGCGATGAAGGCGAACGGCAATCTCGGCGTGCTGAAGACTTTGGGTGCGCTGGGCGCCGGCGTGGACACCGTCTCCGAAGGCGAGGTGCGCAAGGCGCTGGCCGCCGGCATCCCGCCTGAGAAGATCGTGTTCTCAGGCGTCGGCAAGAGCGAGCAGGAGCTGCGCTTCGCGGTCGAGGCCGGGATCTACCAGGTCAATATCGAGACCGAGGGCGAGCTCGATCTGCTCTCCAAGGTCGCGGCCTCGCTCGGCAAGCGGCAGGAGGCGGTGTTCCGCGTCAATCCGGATATCGGTGCCGGCGGCCATGCCAAGATCACCACGGGCTCGTCCGAGAACAAGTTCGGCGTCTCCTTCGAGGAGGTGGGCCGGCTCTATGCCCGTGCGGCCAATCTGCCGGGCGTGCGAATCATGGGGCTCGCCGTGCATATCGGCAGCCAGATCCGCGAGACGGCCTCCTTCGAGGCGGCCTATGCCAAGATGGCGGCGCTGGTGGGCGACCTGCGCGGGGAGGGGCACCGGGTCGACCGGCTCGATCTCGGCGGCGGGCTCGGCATTCCCTATGACGTTCCGCAGCATTTCGACCATGGGCCGGAGCTGATCGAGGCTTATGCGGCGATGGTCGGCCGGGTGACGAAGGGGCTCGATGTCGAACTCGGCTTCGAGCCGGGGCGGCTGATCGTCGGCAATGCCGGCATCCTGCTGACCAGGGTGCTGCATCTCAATCCGCGCCCGACCAAGCAGTTTCTGGTCGTTGATGCAGCGATGAACGACCTCGTGCGGCCCGCCATGTACGAGGCCTATCACGAGATCTGGCCGGTGACCGAGCCGGGCGCCGATGCGCGAGCCGTCGCCTATGATGTGGTCGGGCCGATCTGCGAATCCGGCGACACCTTCACCACCGGCCGTGAGCTGCCGGCGCTGGCGCCGGACGATCTCATCGCCTTCATGACGGCCGGCGCCTATGGCGCTTCGATGTCCTCGACCTACAACCAGCGCCTGCTCGTGCCGGAGGTGCTGGTGAAGGGCGATCAATACGCCGTCACCCGCCCGCGCCAGAGCTATGAAGAGCTGATCGGCATGGACCGGTTGCCGGGGTGGCTGGCGTAAGGCGCAGGGTCTCCTATCGGTCAGCCTGCGGGGAAACCTTCTCCCTCCGGGAGAAGGTTTCCTGCGCTAGCCGAGCTTCGCTCCTGACCCGTTCACGAAACGTCGAGCGTCGTTGAAAGCCGGCCCCGGGGGCTGGTCACGCCACATTCCCATGCTAGCCTGCAAACTTCGGTGAGACGAAGCACGGATTGGGGGCGGCCCGGAGCGATGGCATGAGCGAGGCAGAGCGCCGCAAGGCGCCCGACACGATCGACGGCGTCCGGCAGCGTCTGGCCCGTCTCGCCATGGCTTCGCGGGTCTCGCTCGGCTGGGAAAGGCTGTGGCCTCGCCTGTCCTGGCCGCTGGGCGTGGTGCTGGCGTTCCTCGCCGTCTCCTGGTTCGGGCTCTGGACACACCTGCCCTGGTATGGGCGCCTCGGCGGCGTGGCGCTGTTCGCGATCGCCTTTGCCGCTTCGCTCTGGCAGGTCGCGCGCACCGTCTGGCCGACGCATCGTGAGGGGCTGACACGGCTCGACCGATCGGTCGCGGGCGGCCACCGGCCCGCCTCGGCACTGGAGGACAGTCTTGCGGTCGGCTCCGCCGATCCGGTGTCGCGGGCGCTCTGGTCGATGCATGTCGCCCGGCAGAGCCGGCAGGTCGCGGGGCTCAAGGTCGCAGCGCCCGCGCCATTGATGGCCAATCGCGACCGGCGTGCCCTGCGCGCCGTGCCGCTTCTGGCCGCGATCGCCGCCCTGTTCGTCGCCGGGCCCGAGGCGCGCCAGCGCCTGTCGGCTGCCTTCGACTGGCAGGGGCCGCCGCCTGTGGCACCGGCGACCCGCATCGACGCCTGGATCGACCCACCCGCCTATACGCGCCTGCCGCCGATCCTGATAGATTTCGCCAAGCTGGCGAGTTCCACCATCAGCGCGCCGGAAAAATCGGTGATCGTCGTGCGTGTCGCGGGCCGCTCCGGCATAGATGTCGCGACCACCGGCCGGCTGACGCCGATCAAGCCGGAGGACAAGAACTCCGTGAAGGCCGCAGCGGAGCGCGCGGCCGCCAAGCCCGAGGCCGCCCCGGCGCCGGCGGTGCTGGAGAAGCGTTTCACCCTCGCCGGCAACGGCACGCTGAAGCTCACCGGCAGCGGCGCGCCCGGCACCACGCTGACCCTCACCGCCGTGGCGGACCAGCCCCCGACGGTGCGCTGGCTGGAGCCGCCCAAGGCGGTCGTCGGCGCGCAATCGGGGGGGCTGGGTCTCACCTATGCCGCGAAGGACGATTACGGCATCGCCTCGATCGAGGTCGATGTCGCGCGGCCCGACGCCGCCAAGGGCGGCCGCTCGCTGGTCGATCCGCCCCGGCAGAACCTGCCCGTGCCCTCTTCCGCGGGGGTGGAGGAGGAGCTGAAGGGCACGGTCGATTTCTCGGCCCATCCCTGGGCCGGCGCCAGGGTGCGGATGGCGCTGATCGCCAAGGACGAGGCCGGGCAGGAAGGCCGCAGCGCGCCGGTCGAGGTGGTGCTGCCGCAGCGCACCTTCACCAATCCGCTCGCCAAGGCGCTGGTCGAGCAGCGGCGCAAGCTGGTCATGAATGTCGAGGATCGGCGGCTGGTGCAGCTGGCGATGGATTCGCTGATGCTCGAACCCGACCTCTTCATGAAGGAGAAGGGCACCTATCTGGGCATGCGGACCCTGACCGAGCGGCTGCGGCGCGCCGGGGGCGACGCCGAGCTGGTCGAGGTCTCCGAGCTGATGTGGGCCTTCGCGCTCCAGCTGGAGGATGGCGGCCTCACCGATGCCGAGAAGGCGCTCCGGCAGGCGCAGGAGAACCTCCAGCAGGCGCTCGAGCGCGGTGCCTCCGAGGAGGACATCAAGAAGCTCACCGACGAGATGCGCAAGGCGATGGACAATTACATGCGCCAGCTCGCCGAGCAGATGATGCGCCAGCAGCAGAATGGCGAGCGCGACCAGGCGCAGCTGCCGGAGAATTTCCGCACCGTGACGCCGCGCGACCTCCAGAACATGCTCGACCGTATCGAAGAGCTTTCGAAGCGCGGCGACATGGCCGAGGCGCAGCGGCTGATGGAGCAGCTCAACCAGATGCTCAACAATCTCCAGATGGCGCGGCCGGGCCAGCAGCGCCAGAACGAGATGGGGCAGGCTCTGGGCGATCTCGACCGGATGACCCGCGACCAGCAGAATCTGCGCGACGAAACCTATCGCGATCAGCAGCAGCGCCAGGGGCAGACCCAGCGCGGTCAGCGCCCGGGTCAGCAGCAGGCACGGCCGGGCCAGCGCCAGCAGGGCCAGCAAGGGCAACGCGGCCAGCAGGGGCAGCGCGGGCAGCAGCCCGGCGATCAGGGCCAGGAGGGTCAGGACGGCGAAGACGGCGAGGGCATGCAGGGCCAGAACGGCCAGGGCGGGCAGGGGCAAGGCCTGTCCCAGCGCCAGCAGGCCCTGCGCGAGCGCCTGCAGGATCTCCAGCGCAGGATGCGCGGCATGGGCGCGCCGCAGGGCGGCGAGCTCGGCGAGGCCGAGGAGGCCATGCGCGAGGCCGAGCGCCAGCTCGGCCAGGGCCAGGGCGAAGGCGCGCTGGACGCGCAGGGCAAGGCGCTCGATGCGCTGCGCCGCGGCGGCCAGAAGCTCGCCCAGCAGATGCAGGAAGGTCAGCCCGGCGAGGGCGAGGGGCAGGGCCAGGCCATGGGCGAGCCCGATGGTCGCCCCGCGGGTCGCCCCTCCGCCCAGCAGCGCGGCAGCGAGGACCCGCTCGGCCGGCCGCAGCGCCAGCGCGACTGGTCGGATGGGCGCGTGAAGGTGCCCGGCGCCGACGAGGGCGCGACGCAGCGCGCGCGGCGCATCCTCGAGGAGCTGCGCAAGCGCCTCGGCGATCCGCTGCGGCCGCAGGAGGAGCTGGACTATCTGGAGCGGCTGCTCCGGCGCAACTGAGGCGCGCTCAGCCCTTCCGCCCGCCGCCGCTCGCCACCAGCGCTCCCACGACGATGAGCGCGCAGGCACCGCCGAGCATCAGGCTGGGCTGCGCATAGCCGAAGAGCACGAGGATCAGCGTCGAGAGTACCGGGGCTGCATAGGAGGCGACGCCGAGCAGCGCGACGTCGCCCTGCTTCATGCCGATGTCCCAGACCACGAAGGCGAGCCCGATCGAGCCCAGCCCGAGCCCGAAGACGCCGATCCATTCGACGAGGCTCGGCGCCCAGAGCGTGGTCTCGAAAGCGGCATGGCAGGCGAAGGCGAGAGCCGCGCAGGCGAGCATCGTCACGCAGAGGCTCTCGGACGGCACGGCGGCGAAGCGGCGTGAGGCCACAGAGTAGCTCGCCCAGACGAAGGCGCCGAGCGCGGCGAAGACATGGCCGGGCGCCAGGCTGAGCCCGCCGCTCATGCCGCCGGAGATCAGCAGCGCGGTGGCGACGAGGCCAATCACGGCGCCGAGGAGATGGCGCGGCTTCAGCCCCGCGCCCGGCAGCAGCGCCGCGAACAGCACGATCAGCAGCGGCCAGAGATAATGGATCAGATTGGCTTCCGCCGGCGGCGCCGTCTTCACCGCCGCGTAATACAGCGCCGTGTCGCCGAAGAGCCCGTAGACGCCGAGCGCCAGAGAGGCCGGCGTCGGGCGGATGCGGGACAGCTGGCCGCGCGCCGCCGCGACGGCGAGGATCAGCAGTCCACCGATCAGGAAAGTGAGCCCCACCAGCTGGAAGGGCGGCACCCGGCCGGACATGGCGGTGAACAGCGCGAGCGTCGACCAGAGCAGGATGGCGGTGAAGCCGATGAAGGTGGCGGTGCGGCTGGTCATGGCGGCTCGGCTGGAAGAACTCCCGCGGCGTTAGCAGGTTTTTCGCTGGTTGCCGACCGCCGCCTGCCGCATTGCAGCACGGCTTTGGGGCGATGGCGGCCATGCCGGGGGCGGCATTGACCGCGTTCCGACATCCCGGCATCTCCTCGGCATGACCACGATCCCGCTGCAGACGATCGCCCGCCGCCCGCTGATGCCGGTCCTTGCCGCGCTCAGCCTCGCGCATCTGCTGAACGACCTCGTGCAGTCGATGATCCCAGCGCTCTACCCGCTGATCAAGGATACCTACCGGCTGGACTTCATGCAGATCGGCTTCATCACCCTGGCTTTCCAGGTGACGTCGTCGCTGCTGCAACCCCTGCTGGGCTATGTCACCGACCGGCGACCCTGGCCCTATGCGATGGTGGCCGGCATGTGCTCGACGCTGGCCGGGCTGCTGCTCCTCTCCTTCGCGCACAGCTATGCGGTGGTGCTGCTGGCCGCGGGGCTGATCGGGCTGGGCTCGGCCGTGTTCCACCCGGAGGCAACGCGCATGGCGCGCCATGCCGCCGCCGGCCGGCAGGGCCTGGCGCAGGGCGTGTTCCAGGTCGGCGGCCATGTCGGCTATGCGATCGGCCCGCTGCTGGCGGCGGCGGTCGTGGTGCCGCGCGGGCAGGAGAGCCTGTCCTGGTTCTCGGGCGTGGTGCTGATCGCGATGGCGCTGATGGGCTGGATCGGCGCGCGCTATGCCGCGATGCGGCGCGAGCAGGCCTCGTCCAAGAGCCATGCCGAGGACGTCGCCAGCCATGGCCTGCCCAAGGCGCGCGTCATGCTCGCCATGGCGGTGCTGATCGTGCTGCTGATCTCGAAGAACGGCTACTCGGCCGCCTTTACCTCCTACTACACCTTCTACCTGATCCAGCGCTTCGGCATCGAGGTGCAGCTCTCGCAGATCATGCTGTTCCTCTATCTCGTGGTGGGCGCCGTCGGCGTGATCCTCGGCGGCATGATCGGCGACCGGATCGGCCGCGACCGGGTGATCTGGCTGTCGATCCTGGGCTCGCTGCCCTTCGCGCTGATGCTGCCTTACGCCGACCTGTTCTGGACCGGTGTGCTCAGCATCATCGTCAGCTTCATCATGGCGAGCGCCTTTTCGGCGATCCTGATCTACGCCATCGACCTCGTGCCGCATCGCATCGGGCTCGTCGGAGGCTTGTTCTACGGCCTGTCCTTCGGGCTCGGCGGCGTGGCGGCCGCTGCGCTGGGTGCGATCGCCGACGAGATCGGAATCATCGCCGTGTTCAAGCTCTGCGCCTGGCTGCCGGCATTGGGGCTGCTGACGTTTTTGCTGCCGAGGAGTGGCAAGAGGGTTTGATCGAGGGGGGCCGTCGGGCCGGGCCCTTCGCCTGATCACGCCTTGGTGGAAGCGGCACTCTCGCTCGCCGCCGGGCGCACGGTCTCGCCATCCTCCTTCGTGAAGGTCTCCGGCGCGCGGTCGAGGATCTCCAAAACCACCTCCGAGGGGCGCGCCAGCCGGACGCCCTTGGGCGTGACGACGATGGGCCGGTTCACCAGAACAGGCTCGGCGACCATGGCGTCGAGAATGCGGTCATCGGTGGTGTCCGGCTCGAGCAGACCTCGCTCGACAGCCGGCGTGCCCTTCTCCCTCAGGATGTCGCGCGGGCGGGCGCCCATGGCCTTCAGCAGCTCCTGAAGCTGCTCGCGGCGCCAACCCGTTTCGAGATAGGGGACGATGGTCGGCTCATAGCCGGCGGCCCGGATCATCGCGAGCGCGTTGCGTGAGGTCCCGCAGGCAGGGTTGTGGAAGATCGTGATCGGGAATCCGTCGGTCATGACACAGCCTTGTCCTGAAGGAGCCAATGGGAGACCGCCGCCCCGGCCACGGCTCCGGCCAGCTGTGCGGCGATGAAGGCCGGGGCCGAGTCGGGTGCAATTCCGGCGAAGCTGTCCGTCAGGCTGCGGGCGAGCGTGACGGCGGGATTGGCGAAGGAGGTCGAGGCCGTGAACCAGTAGGCCGAGACGATGTAGAGCCCGACGATCGCCGGTACGGCTGCGGGTCTGGACCGCGCGGTTCCGGAAATGGCGAGGATGAGGCCGAAGCTGGCGACGAATTCAGAGAGTGCCTGGCCGGACCCGTCGCGCAATTTCGCCGAAACCTGCAAGAGCGGCGCGGCGAACATCGCATGGGCGAGCCAGACGCCCAGAACGGCGCCGAGGAACTGGGCGACTGCGTATGCGCCGGCCATGCCTCTTGAGACGTCGCGCCGGAGCATGGCGACCAGGGTGACGGCCGGGTTGAAATGCGCACCCGAGACGGGGCCGAAGACCGTGATCAGCACGACGAGCCCGGCCCCCGTGGCGATCGCATTGGCCAACAGCGCGACTGCGACGTTTCCGCCGGCCAGCCTGTCGGCCATGATGCCGGAGCCGACGACGATGGCGAGCAAGGCCATCGTGCCGAGCCCCTCCGCCGCGAGGCGGCGCAGCGTGATCGCGTTGGCCGGGATGGAGATCGCCGCTTGCATGCCGATGTCACACCGTGGCGGGTTTGCCTGAGCAGCAGGCCGCATCCGCGAGCTGGCGGGCGACCGGCTGGCAGATTTGCGGCGACCCACCGCAGCAATCATCGAGCAGATAGCCGATCAGCCGCGCCATCTCGTCATAACAGGCGCTGTAGAGGATCGAGCGCCCCTCGCGGCGGGCCGCGATCAGGCCGGCATGGCTGAGAACCGTCAGATTGGCCGACAGGCTGCTGGGCGCGACGCCGAGCCTGCGCGCGATCTCGCCGGCGGCGAGGCCGTCCGGCCCCTCCTGAACGAGCATGCGGAAGACGGCGAGGCGGGCCTCATGGGCGAGCGCGGAGAGGCGCTTGACTGACTCTGACATTTCCATATTTCGAATATTGATGAAATATGGAAATAGTCAAGCGATGTCACGTCCGTCGATCGGTCGCGATATCCGGGCCGGTTCTGAGCGTCCCGTTCGCATCGAACGGCCCCCCCCCCCCCCGCCGGGGCGAGCGTTCCGCGTCGCTGTCTCGCAGCGCCCGGACGTGACGTTTCTCGGCGATGAGCGCGGCATTATCGCGCTGTTCAAGCTCTGCACCTGCTTGTGGACGTTGGCGCTGCCGAGGGGCAAGGCAATCACCGCCTGTCGGTCACCTTCGCCAAGGCTTGGTGAGCTGGATATTGAACATAAAGAGAACATTCGTTATAGTGTGCTTACGTTGTCGGGGATAGCGATCATGGCAGAGAACAAGAAGCAGACTTCATCCGGTCTTGCAGCTCGGGCTGCGGCTACGCTAAGCGATCCGAATGCATCGGCAATCGCTCGAAGCTTGGCTGGCTCTGCACTTTCTCAATCGGGGACCGGCCGCCAGACCGGATCTGAGATGGAAGACAAAGCTTCGCGGGTTCTTACGAGTTCCAAGTACAGTGAAGAGACTAAAGCCCTTGCTGGTTCGGTCTTGGCTCAATCGAACAAAAAGCGGTGACAGAAGCTGAGCCCATTTAGAATGGGCGCAGCTTCTAATCTAAATTTTTGCCTTCACCCCATATACTGGCCGCCATTGATGGCGAAGGTCGCGCCGGTGGCGAAGGCGCCGTGCTCGGAGGCGAGCCAGACGACCATCTGGGCGATTTCTTCCGGCTTGCCGAGGCGTCCGGCCGGGATGCCGGCGACGACGCGCTGGAGTGCCGCTTCCGGCATCGCGGCGACCATGTCGGTGCCGATATAGCCTGGCGTGATCGCGTTGACGGTGATGCCCTTGTTGGCGTTCTCCTGGGCGAGGGCCTTGACGAAGCCGATATCGCCCGCCTTGGCGGCGGAGTAGTTCACCTGGCCCATCTGGCCCTTCGAGCCGTTGATCGAGGAGATGACGACGATGCGGCCGAAATTGCGGGCGCGCATGCCCTCGATCACGGGGCGGGTCATGTTGAAGAGCGAGTCGAGATTGGTGCGGATCACGTCCGACCACTGCTCCTTCGTCATCTTGTGGAAGAAGCCGTCGCGGGTGATGCCGGCGTTGTTGACGAGGATGTCGACGGGGCCGAGCTCGGCCTCGACCTTGGCGATGCCGGCGGCGCAGGCGTCGTAATCGCCGACATCCCATTTGAACACCGGGATGCCCGTCTCGGCCTTGAACTTCGCGGCGGCCTCGTCATTGCCGGCATAGCTGGCGGCGACCTTGTGGCCGGCCTCCAGCAGCGCCTTGCTGATCGCCGCGCCGATGCCGCGCGTGCCGCCCGTGACCAGTGCAACCTTCGTCATCTCGTTTCCCCTTCCTCGTTAGTCTTCTCGGTCTCGACGCCCCGGGTCGGGCCGGGGCGCCCTCGTCGTCGGGTGCCCGGGCTCAGCGCTCGAGCGTCATGGCGACGCCCATGCCGCCGCCGATGCAGAGCGTGGCGAGGCCCTTCTTGGCGTCACGCTTCTGCATTTCGTGCAGCAGCGTCACCAGCACGCGGGCGCCGGAGGCGCCGATCGGGTGGCCGATGGCGATGGCGCCGCCATTGACGTTGACGATGTCGGTGTTCCAGCCGAGATCCTTGTTGACCGCGATGGCCTGCGCCGCGAAGGCCTCGTTGGCCTCGACGAGGTCGAGATCGGAGACCGACCAGCCGGCCTTCTCCAGCGCCTTGCGCGAGGCCGGGATCGGGCCCGAGCCCATGATCGCCGGATCGACGCCGGCGGTGGCCCAGGACTTGATGGTCGCGAGCGGGGTCAGGCCGCGCTTTGCGGCCTCCTTGGCGCTCATGATCACCAGCGCGGCGGCGCCGTCATTGATGCCGGAGGCGTTGCCGGCGGTCACCGTGCCGTCCTTGGAGAAGGCGGGCTTGAGCTTGGCCATCGCCTCCACGGTCGAGCCATGGCGCGGATACTCGTCCTGATCGACGACGATGTCGCCCTTGCGGGTCGAGATGGTCACCGGGGCGATCTCGTCCTTGAACCGGCCGGCCTTCTGCGCGGCCTCGGCCTTGTTCTGGGAGGCGACGGCGAAGCGGTCCTGCTCCTCGCGGCTGATCTGGTACTTGGTCGCGACGTTCTCGGCGGTCGTGCCCATGTGGTAGCCGTGGAAGGCATCCCACAGCCCGTCCTTGATCATGGTGTCGACCAGTTGCAGGTCGCCCATCTTCTGCCCGGCACGGAGCTGCTGGGCGTGCGGCGCCTGGGTCATGCTCTCCTGCCCGCCGGCGACGACGATGTTGGCATCGCCCGTCGCGATCTGCTGCGCCGCGAGCGCCACGGCGCGGAGGCCGGAGCCGCAAAGCTGGTTGATGCCGAAGGCGGTCCGCTCCACCGGGATGCCGGCGGCGACGGCGGCCTGGCGGGCCGGGTTCTGCCCGGCGCCGGCGGTCAGGATCTGGCCCAGGATGACCTCATCCACCTCCTCCGGCCGGACGCCTGCGCGCTCCATGGCGGCCTTCAGCGCGATCGTGCCCAGCGCATGCGCAGACAGGCTGGCGAAGGCCCCCGAGAAACTGCCCACCGGCGTACGCG
>NZ_JBMDWH010000193.1:0-5517 GCF_048595345.1 Allobosea sp. | reverse complement strand
TTGGGAGGGCATTGATGGTTCGTTTTGGGTTGACGCGGCTTGGGATGGCGTTGCCGACGCTTGTGATCGTTGCGGTGTCGGTTTTTGTCTTGATCCGTCTGATACCGGGGGATCCGGCGCAGCTGATGCTGGGGGATCTGGCGACGCCGGCGAGCCTGGCGGATCTGCGGGCTCGGCTGGGGCTCGACCAGAGCCTGCCGGTGCAGTTCGGCCTCTGGATCGGCCATGTGCTGCAGGGCGATTTCGGCCACTCGATCTCGTCGCAGCAGGCGGTGTTGCCGCTGATCCTGCAGCGCTTCGCGGTGAGCGCGCAGATCGTGCTGGTGGCGGTGCTGCTGGCGAGTTGCGTCGCGGTTCCGGCCGGCGTGATCGCCGCCTGGAAGCAGGATTCAGCGCTCGATATCGGGCTCGTCGCCACCGCGACGCTGCTGCTCTCGGTGCCGACCTTCTGGCTCGGCCTGCTGCTTTTGCTGTTCTTCGGGCTGAAGCTCGGCTGGCTGCCGGTCGTGGGCTATGTCTCGATCGCCGACGACTGGAAGGCGGGGCTTGTCTACCTCGTCATGCCGATCCTGACGCTGTTCCTGCACGAGATTGGCGTCATCCTGCGCATGGCGCGGGCCTCGACGCTGGAGGTGCTGCGGCTGGACTACATCACCCATGCCCGCGCCAAGGGCCTGTCGGAAAGCGCCGTGCTGTGGCGCCACGCCTTCAGGAACGCCTTCGGCCCGACCTGGACGCTGATCGGCCTCGTGCTCGGCAACCTGCTCGGCGGCATCGCGGTGGTCGAGACGGTGTTCACTATTCCCGGACTCGGGCGGCTGCTGGTCGATGCGATCTTCGCGCGCGACTATCCCGTCATCCAGGGCTGCATGCTCTTCGTCGCCTTCACCTATGTGCTGGTCAATCTGGTGATCGACCTCTGCTATCCGATCTTCGACCCGAGGGTTGCTGCACAATGACGGTGGCCGCGCCATGACCGACAGCCCCCTGACGACCGGCGGGGCGGTGCCGAAGGCCGCGGCCGCGGCGCCCCCGCACCGGCGGCGCGGCCTGCCGGCGCCCAATGCGCTGGTCGGCGGCGCGCTGATCGCGATCCTGCTCGCCACGGCCGCGACCGGGGCGCTGTGGACGCCCTATGATCCGCTGAAGCTCTCCTTCCGCGAGAAGCTCGCCGCGCCGTCGGCGCTGCACTGGCTCGGCACCGACGAGTTCGGCCGCGACGTGCTCTCGCGGCTGATGGCGGGGGCGGCGACCTCGGTCTGGATCAGTGTCCTGACGGTGACGCTCGCCGTTATCGCCGGCACGCTGATCGGCCTGCTCTCGGGCTATCTGCGCGGCTGGACCGACCGCATCGTCATGGCCTTCAACGACGCGCTGCTGGCCTTCCCCGGCATCCTGCTGGCGCTCGGCCTGCTCGCGGTGGTCGGCGCCAACAAATACGGCATCATCGTCGCGCTCGGCATCGCCTACACGCCCTCCGTCGCCCGCGTCGTGCGCGGCACGGTGCTCTCCCTGCGCGAGCGCGAGTTCGTCGCGGCCTCGCGCGTGATGGGCAACTGCGAGGCCTTCACCATGATGCGCCACATCCTGCCCAACTGCATCGCGCCGCTGACGGTGCTGGCGACCTCGATGTTCGGCTATGTGCTGCTGGCCGAGAGCGCGCTGTCCTTCCTGGGACTGGGCGTGCCCCCTCCGGCCCCGACCTGGGGCAACATGCTCGCGGCCTCGCGGCCCTATATCGGCCAGGCGATGTGGCTCGGCATCTTCCCCGGCCTTTGCATCTCGCTGACCCTGCTCGGCATCAACCTGCTGGGCGACGCGCTGCGCGACCGGCTCGACCCGCGGATGAGGGGCGCGCGATGAGGGACGCGTATTCGAGCGAAGGGGGAACCGGTTCGCGTGAAGAGAGCGCGTCGGAGCAAAGGACCGCTCCCCTGCTGGATGTCGCGGGCCTCACGCTCGCCATCGGCATGACCGGCCGCAAGGTCGTGGACGACGTCTCCTTCCAGGTCTTCCCCGGGGAGATCGTCGGCATCGTCGGCGAATCCGGCTCGGGCAAGACCCTGGCCGCCCGCGCCGTGATGGGGTTCGTGCCGCCCGCGGTCAGGCTGACGGGCGGTACCATCCGCTTCGAGGGCCGGGACGTGATGGGGATGGCGCCGAAGGCCCTGCGCGCCCTGCGCGGGGCCAGGGTCGGCATGGTCTTCCAGGAGCCGATGACCTCGCTCAACCCCTCGATGCCGATCGGCCGGCAGCTCGAGGAAGGGCTGGCGCTGCACCGCAGGCTCGATGCGCCGGCCCGCCGGGAGCTGATCCTCGACATGCTCCGGCGCGTGGGCCTCTCCGACCCGGAAGGGGCGCTCGGCGCCTATCCGCACCAGTTCTCCGGCGGCATGCGCCAGCGCATCATGCTGGCCTCGGTGATGCTGCTGAAGCCGGCGCTGCTGCTCGCCGACGAGCCCACCACCGCGCTCGACGCCGTCGTGCAGCGCGACGTGATGGAGCTGATGGTCGGGCTGACGCAGGCCAACGATACCGCCGTGCTGCTGATCTCCCATGATCTGGGCATGGTCGCGCGCTATTGCAGCCGCATCGTCGTGATGCAGCAGGGCGTCGTGGTCGAGCAGGGCCGCGCCGAGGAGCTGCTGGCGCGGCCGCAACACCCCTATACCCGCAAGCTCCTGGCCGCGATGCCGCAGCGCCTGCCGATCCGGCTGCTGCCGCATGCGGAGACTCCCCTCGTCGCGGTGCGCGACCTCGTCGTCGACTATCCCGGCCGGCAGGGCTTCCTGCGCCGGAGCGCGGGCAAGCGCGCGCTGCACGGCATCTCGCTCGAGGTCAAACCCGGCGAGGTCGTCGCGGTCGTCGGCGGCTCGGGCTCGGGCAAGACCACGCTCGGCCAGTCCATCGCCGGGCTGGTGCAGCCCTCGGGCGGCGCGATCCTGTTCAACGGCAAGTCGGTTCTGGGCAAACCGATCGACAGGAGCGATGCGGCGTACTGGGATTACCGGCTGAACTGCCAGATGGTCTTCCAGGACCCCTACTCCTCGCTCGATCCGCGCATGACCATCCGCCAGCTCGTCGCCGAGCCCTTGCGGCTGGGCGAGCCGATGAGCGCGGCCGCGCGTCGGGCCCGCGTCGGCGAGGTCCTGGCCGAGGTGGGCCTGGGCGAGGACTTCGCCGAGCGCTATCCGCACGAACTCTCCGGCGGGCAGCGCCAGCGCGTCGCGATCGCGCGCGCGGTGGTGCGCCGGCCGAGCTTCGTCATCGCCGACGAGCCGGTCTCGGCGCTGGACGTCACCGTCCGCGCCCAGGTGCTGGAGCTCTTCGACGACCTCCAGAAGAAGCACGGCTTCTCCTGCCTCTTCATCAGCCACGATCTCGGCGTCGTCGAGCAGGTCGCCGACCGCGTCGTCGTCATGCAGGACGGCCGCATCGTCGAGCAGGGCACCCGCGACCAGATCTTCGACGACCCGAAACACACCTACACCCGAAAACTCCTCGCAGCCGTCCCGAGCCTGCAAGCCACCCCCGAAGGAGGCGTCAGCCTGTGCTGGAGGTTTACGCCCGAAGGCCAATAACGCCAGCAGACAGGGCTACGGTCGCGCCAATTTCAAAGCGCATTTCTGTACGATAAAGCTATGTTCGAAGACCTGTTGATCTGGCGCTCAGCAGATGTGCGGATAGCCCGTCATGAAGGGCGGCCTGTTGCTCCGCGACAATCAAGGAGGCCGCGCCGGCGCTCGCGGCGAAGGCGCGTTCTGCATCGCGCCATGCCGGCATGATCCACGGCTTTCCGACATCGGCACAAAGCCTGGCGACGAGCCGCAGATCGTCGCGGTCGGCATCGGTGAAGCGGTAGCGGCCGCGGCCCCGCGTCAATGAGAGATCCGAGGGCCCGACGAAGACGCCATCCACCATCGGAAGAGCCAGGATTGCCTCCAGGTCACGCAAGGCGTCGGCCGTCTCGACCATCGGGAAGCAGAGCGTTTCGCGATTGTCGCGTTCGAAATAGGCGTCGTCCGGAACGCCGTATCGAACGCTTCTGGCCCCCGCATAGCTGCGCGTGCCGAGGAGCGGATACTTCGACGCGGCGCACACGGTCCGTGCATGACCGATGTCGCCGATATGCGGAATCACCACGCCGTGGGCGCCGAAATCCAGCGCCTGCTGGATCGCCTCGCCTTGCGGTCCGGTCACCTTGACCAGCACCTGCAATCCCAAGGCTCGCGCGAGCGGGATCAGCCGGTCCAGATCCGCCAGCGACAGCGTGCCGTGTTCTACATCGAGGACCAGCATGTCATAGCCGAGATCGGCTGCGATTTCGATGAAGACCGTGTCCGGCGCGGCGAGCCAGCATCCGATCTTCGGGGTGGACGGCTTCTTTTGGATCACGATCGACTCCGAAGGGCGGCGAGCGGTGGGGCCGTGGACCGCTGACGCGACAAGGCGGTGGCGAAGCTGGAGCGCCGGATCGGCGCTCATGCCGATCAGGGGGAACGGGCCAGGCCGCGGCCGGTCAGGACATCCGAGAAAAAGGCTTTGACCGGCTCCTGAACGAGCCCGCCCGCATGCTCGACATCGGGAACGACGTCGAAGCGGACCGAGATGCCTTGCGCCAAGAAGGCCCGCTCCAGGCTGCGGAGCCGGTCGATACGCGTCTTGCCGGTGTCGTTGACGCCTTCCATCCAGTTCGGCGAGCTGGGCTTGACCGTCACGTCCCAGGTTTCGACGTCCTGGGCTCCGACCACCATTTCGACCGGCACCTTTCGCATGGCATCCAGGTCGAGGCGCCTGCCGAAGATCGCCTCCAATCCGCCGGTCCCGACCCACCAGGGCTTGTCGGGATCGGGAAGCGTCACGACGCCGGGCGCGCCGATCGACACACCCATGAGCCTTTCAGGATGCAGATAGAGAAAGCGGTGGGCGAACTGCCCGCCACCCGAGAATCCGTGCATCAGAACGCGGTCAGTGTGCAACCGATAGGTCTCGCCGATCTCCGCGATCATATCGAGCAGAACGCGATCGTAGCGGATGCCTTCGTAAAGCATGCGCTTGTAGTTGTGCAGGTCGCCGGGCTCGACGATGCCGCATGGAAAGAGCGGGGCCAGAAGGGCGCATTGTGCAGCCTCGGCGAAATCGATGAACTGGTCGCGCAAACCCGTTGCGTCACGCAGGCTGCCATGGACCAGAACGGCCAGCGGGTAGCGGCGATCGCCCGTCTCCGTGTAGCTCGCCGGGATGTAGCAGCAATACGACATCCGTTGATCGAGCCGCGAGGCGAAAACCGAGGTTCGGCCGCGCGCATAGGCAGATAAGGTGGCCCAATGTCCCTTGTTCGTCATCGTATCCGGCTTTCGGCTTGCGTTGCGGTCGTCGTCACGTGCTCGGCATTGCGCCAGCACAGGCTGACGCCTCCTTCGGGGGTGGCTTGCAGGCTCGGGACGGCTGCGAGGAGTTTTCGGGTGTAGGTGTGTTTCGGGTCGTCGAAGATCTGGTCGCGGGTGCCCTGCTCGA
>NZ_JBMDWH010000192.1:0-2502 GCF_048595345.1 Allobosea sp. | reverse complement strand
CGCGATGAAGACCGTCTCGCTCAAGCCCGCCGATGTCGAAAAGAAGTGGGTTGTGATCGACGCCTCCGGGCTCGTCGTCGGCCGTCTCGCCTCCGTGGTGGCGATGCGTCTGCGCGGCAAGCACAAGGCCGCCTACACCCCCCACGTCGACTGCGGCGACAATGTCATCGTGATCAACGCCGAGAAGGTCTCCTTCACCGGCCGCAAGCGCGAGCAGAAGAACTACTATCACCACACCGGCTTCCCGGGTGGCATCAAGGAGCGTTCGGCCAAGTTCATCCTGGAAGGCCGCTTCCCCGAGCGCGTCGTCGAGAAGGCCGTGGAGCGCATGCTGCCGCGCGGCCCGCTCTTCCGCCAGATCCTCGGCAATCTGCGCGTCTACAAGGGCACCGAGCATCCGCACGCCGCCCAGTCGCCGGAGGCGCTCGACGTCGCCGCGCTCAACAGCAAGAACAAGAGGGTCTGACCATGGCCGAGGTTCTTCAGTCCCTCTCCCAGCTCGGCGACGTCGCCAAGCCGGAGCAGCCCGCCGCTCCCGTCCACGTCAAGAAGGTCGACGCGCAGGGCCGCGCCTATGCCACCGGCAAGCGCAAGAACGCCATCGCCCGCGTCTGGATCAAGCCCGGCTCCGGCAAGGTCACGGTCAATGGCCGCGATCAGGAGATCTACTTCGCCCGCCCGGTGCTGCGTCTCGTGCTCAAGCAGCCGCTGCAGCTGGTCGATCGCGTCACGCAGTATGACGTCGTCGTCTCGGTCAAGGGCGGCGGTCTCTCCGGCCAGGCCGGCGCGGTGCGCCACGGCATCTCCAAGGCGCTGACCCACTACGAGCCGGAGCTTCGCGGCCCGCTCAAGAAGGAAGGCTTCCTGACCCGCGACTCGCGCGTCGTCGAGCGTAAGAAGTTCGGCAAGGCCAAGGCCCGCCGCAGCTTCCAGTTCTCGAAGCGCTGACCCGTCTGGGATCGAATGGAAAAGGGGCCGGCTTTCGCCGGCCCCTTTTTCTTTGTCTGCCAAGTGCTCCGCCGCTCGCTCAATAGGTGGGCGGCTTTGCCACGAGAGGGGCGCTCTTGCCCCATTTCGCGAGATCACGCTCGCCATCCCGCACTCCCGCTTCCTTGGCCGCCATCTGCAACGCCGAAGGCGGGGTCGGGGCCTTGTTGGGGTTGTGCCGAGGCGTCACGCCGGCGACCTTGCCGAGATCGTAGATGGTGTTCATCGCCCGCATCTCCCAGGCCGGATAGACCCCGGTCCCGACCCAGCAGCGACAGAGGAAGTAATGTTCGACGGCGGCCATCATGCCGTCGTCGGGGTCGATGAGGCTTGCGGGCCAGACGGTGATGGGGGGATTCTTAGCCCAGCCGGCATTCCGTACCTGATAGAGATCGAGGCGGATCTGGCAGTATCGCTCCTGCTCGGGAAGTGCGGCGCGAAAGGCTTTCCATTTCGCCAGGAGATCGTTCAATCTTGCGACATGGACATTGCTTGCAGCCATGGGGCGCCTCTTCTGCTCCTGTGCTCGATCCTCTTGCCGTCGATCCGAACCGGCAGCTCCGGATGCATGCGATGCTCCCGTCAAGAGACAGATCGCTGCCGGGCTCGCGGTGATCCAGCCGGATTGAGGTCTAAAGATGGCGATCAAGCGCCCCGTTCTTCTCGTCACTGGCGGCAGCCGCGGCATCGGTGCGGCCATTTGCATCATGGCCGCTGCGCGCGGCTATGACGTCGCGGTCAACTACCAGAGCAATGGGGCGGCCGCCGCCGAGGTGGTGGACGCCTGCGAGGCTGCCGGCGCGAAGGCCGTCGCGGTTCAGGGCGACATGGCACGGCAGGACGAGATCGCGCGGGTCTTCACTGACGCGGCGCAGGCGCTCGGCCCGCTGACGCAGGTCGTCGTCAATGCCGGCATCACCGGCCCGTCGAGCCGCTTGGCCGAGGCCGATCCGGCCGTGATCGCGCATTGTATCGACGTCAACGTCACGGGCGCGATCCTGGTTGCGCGGGAGGCCACCCGCGCGCTGCTGGCTCACAGCCAGGCTCCCAATCGCTCGATCGTCATGATCTCCTCGATCGCCGCCGGGCTCGGTTCGCCCGACGAGTTCGTCTGGTATGCCGCCTCGAAGGGCGCGATCGATTCCTTCACCATCGGCCTCGCGCGCGAGCTCGCCCCCTCCGGCATCCGCGTCAACGCGGTGGCGCCCGGCATGACGGAGACCGACATCCACGCGCTCTCCTCCGGCGAGCCCGGCCGTGTCGCACGCATCGCGCCCTCCATTCCGCTGCGCCGCGCGGCGCAGCCGGAGGAAATCGCCGAGATGGTTCTCTTCGCGATGTCGAAAGCGGCTTCCTACGTCGTGGGGTCGGTGCTGCGCGTCGGCGGCGGCCGCTGAGGCCGGGGAGGGCGACGATGCGCATTCTCCTGACGCTGCTCGGCTTCGTCATGATCGCGGTGCCCGCGCTGATGATGCTGGCGCGCCGAGACCTGCCGAGCGGGCGGCGCATCGCCTT
>NZ_JBMDWH010000191.1:0-10149 GCF_048595345.1 Allobosea sp. | reverse complement strand
GCCTTGAGCAGGATGTGGTCCGGCTCGTGCCGGCGCAGCACGTCGTAGACGAGGTCGGTCGACATGGTGACCTGCCGCCCGTTCTTCTCCTGGCCCGGGAAGCGGCGCTCGATCAGCCCGCAGATCACCGCGCATTGCCGGAAGGTGCGCTTCATCAGCGCCGATTCCGCCATCCATTCCTCGAGGTCGTCGCCCAGCATGTCCTGCGCGAAGAGCTCGTCGAGGTCGAGCGCGCCGCGGGCGATCGCCGCGCTCATGTCGCCCAGCGCCCAGCAGGCCATGCCGTAATCGTTGCAGACGAAGCCGAGCGGGCGCATCCGCGCGCGCTCCAGCCGCCGCGTCAGCAGCATGCCGAGGGTCTGGTGCGCGAGCCGGCCCTCGAAGGGATAGGCGACGAGATAGAAGCGCCCCGCCCGCGGAAAGGTCTCGACCAGCAATTCGCCGGGCTGGGGCAGCCGCGATTTCTGCTTCTGTGCATGCAGCCAGGCGGCGACCTCATCCGGCAGCGTGTGCCAGAGCGCGGGCGAGGCCAGCATGGCGCGCACGCGGGCGGCCAGGAAGGTCGAGAGCGGGAACTTGCCGCCGGCATAGGAGGGCACCTTGGGGTCGGTGCCGGGGGAAGCGCGCGAGCACACAGCCTCGTTCTCGACGATCCCCTCGAAGCGCAGCACCTCGCCGGCGAAGACGAAGGTGTCGCCGGCCACCATGGTCTCGGCGAAATACTCCTCGATCTCGCCGAGGACCCGGCCCCCGCGCGTGATCATGCCAGGCTGCCCAGGTTTGCCGGCCCGCGCCCGGCCGAGCCGCACCTTCAGCATGGTCGACTCGACGATGGTGCCGACATTCATGCGGTATTGTTGGATCACCTTGGCGTTGCTCGCCCGCCAGAGGCCGGCCTTGTCCTGCCGCAGCTTGGCGAAGCGCTCATAGCTCTTCAGCGCATAGCCGCCGGTGGCGACGAAATGCACGACGGCGTCGAAATCCTCGCGAGTGAGGCCGGCATAAGGGGAGGCGCCGCGCACCTCCCGATAGAGCGCGTCGGCTTCGAAACCGTCCGAGCAGGCGACGCCCAGCACATGCTGGGCCAGCACGTCGAGCGCGCCGATGCGGGCGGCCGGCGTGTCCTGGGCCGCTTCGTGAACGGCGTCGAGCGCAGCGCGGCATTCCAGCATCTCGAAGCGGTTGGAAGGCACCAGCAGCGCCTGCGAGGGCTCATCCATCCGGTGGTTGGAGCGGCCGATGCGCTGCATCAGCCGGCTCGCGCCTTTGGGCGCGCCGAGATTGACGACGAGGTCGACATCGCCCCAGTCGATGCCGAGATCGAGCGTCGCGGTGCAGACGACCGCCTTGAGCTTGCCCGCCGCCATCGCCGCCTCGACCTTGCGCCGCTGGGTGGCATCGAGCGAGCCGTGATGCAGCGCGATCGGCAGCGCGTCCTCGTTGAGCGTCCATAGCGACTGGAAGGCGAATTCGGCCTGCATGCGCGTGTTGACGAAGACGAGGGTGAGCCTGTGGCTGCGGATCGCCTCGTAGATGTCGGCCATCGCATGCTGCGTGGTGTGGCCGGCGATCGGCAGGCGCCTTGCCGTGTCGAGGATGCCGATCCGCGGCTTGGCCCCGCCGGCGACCGTCACCAGCCCGGCAGGTGTCTCGGCCCCGCCGAGATAACGCTGCAGATCGGCGGGCTCGCGCACCGTCGCCGAGAGGCCCACCGCCGAGACCTGCGGCGCCAGCGCCTTCAGCCGCGCCAGATCGAGCGCCAAGAGATCGCCGCGCTTGGAGGTGACGAGCGCGTGCAGCTCGTCCAGCACGATGCGCTTCAGCGAGGCGAAGAACGGCGCCGCATCGCGATGCGAGACCAGAAGCGCCAGCTGCTCCGGGGTGGTGAGCAGGATGTCCGGCGGGCGCTGGATCTGCCGCGTGCGCTTGGCGGCGGAGGTATCGCCCGTGCGGGTTTCGATCGTGATGGGCAGCCCCATTTCGCGCACGGGGGCATCGAGATTGCGGGCGATGTCGACGGCAAGCGCCTTCAGCGGCGAGATGTAGAGCGTGTGCAGCCCGTCATGCTGGCCCTTGGGCGTGCGCTCCCGTCCGGCGAGTTCGACCAGCGAGGGCAGGAAACCCGCCAGCGTCTTGCCGGCACCGGTCGGGGCGACGAGCAGGGTCGAGCGTCCGGCCCGAGCCTCCTCCAGCAGCGCGAGCTGATGCGGCCGCACGCTCCAGCCGCGGCTCTCGAACCAGGCCTCGAAGGCGAAAGGAAGCGGGGAGGGCGCGGCCATGCGCGGTCAAGATAGGCAGCGCCCGGCCGGAACGAAAGGGAATGGCCGCAGAGCCGTCGGCGTCGGGTGGCGGACGCAGCGATCGCTGAGCCTGGATCGCGCTTGACATGTAATATTATAACATAGCATGAGGCATTCATTCTCGGGCACGCCCATGCCCGCCCGGCTCAAAGGAGACCCCATGCCGACCGCCTTCATCCGACCGATCGCCGCGCTGTCGCTGGGCTGCGCGCTTCTTCTGGCGGGGAGCGTCCTTGTCGCCCCGCCCCTGCAGGCGAAGTCGAAGGGACACGATCATGCCCATGGTCACAGCCACGGCGCCAAGGAGCAGATCCACAAGGGCTATTTCAAGGACGAGCAGGTCCAGCCGCGCACGCTGGAGGATTGGGAAGGAGAGTGGCAGTCCGTCTATCCCTATCTCGTCGACGGCACCCTCGACCCCGTCATGGCCGAGAAGGCGAAGCAGGCCGGCAAGAGCGCCGGCGAGTACAAGGCCTATTACGAAACGGGCTACAAGACCGATGTCGGCCGGATCGTCATCGCCGGCAGCAGCGTCACATTCTTTCGCGGAGAGCAGGCGGCCAAGGCGACCTATGTCACCGATGGCCATGAGATCCTGACCTATCCGAAGGGCAATCGCGGCGTGCGCTTCATCTTCAGGAAGACCGAGGGCGATGCGGCGGCGCCCCGCTTCATCCAGTTCAGCGACCACGACATCGCCCCGGAGGTCGCCGAGCATTTTCATCTCTATTGGGGCGATGATCGCGCCGCGCTGCTGAAGGAGCTCACCAACTGGCCGACCTATTACCCGGCCGAGCTGAGCGCCCAGCAGATCGTCAAGGAGATGCTGGCCCACTGACGCCGCATGCGGGACTTATCCCCGCTGCCGGTGTTTCAACTTATCCTCCACCCCGTTCCGCCCGACCGAGGGGGCTTCGCGAGGCATCGTGCGGCCGGGTGGAATGCGGTGTTCGGATCTCGCGCCACGGACGGTGAGCCTTGATCCGGAGGGGTTGTCCGCCGCCGGGCCGAACAGGCAGGCCCGGTTTTCGCCTTGGCGGGGGACCTCGCAAGACAGCCGCGCGCGGGGGGTTCGAGCGGGGCCGGCGGGCGCCGCATCGACTTCGACACTCGACATCGACATCGGCACGCGGCTTTCGCCGTGCGCTGCTCGGACCCCCCGCGCATCCCCTCGGGATCGCATCCTGCGAAACCCCGCGGCGCGAGCCGGTCGGGGCTTTCGGCGTGGGTTGGCATCCGCAAAGCGCCTATCGCAGCTCCGCCACCACGATCAGCCCCGGAACCGGCACGCCGCGATCCTGCCGCGTGCTGGCGGGCTCGGCGAGCAAGGGGGAGAGCCCCGCCTCGACCAGCCTTTCCCTCAGCCAGCCCTCCGCATGCGCGAAACGCCTGTCTTCGCCCACCACGACACCCTCGCCCTCATGGGTCTGCACCGTGAAGGCGAGCAGCCCGCCGGTCTCGAGCACCCGTGCGCTCTGGGCGAAGCAGGCTTCCAGCGCGCCGAGATAGACGAAGACGTCGGCCGCCAGGATGAGATCGGCGCTCCGGTCGGGCCGGCTGGCGAGATAGGCGGTGAGCCCCGCCACCGAAAGCTTGTCGTAGAGCGGCTGGCCGTCGACGCCGGTCTTGGCGCGCGCCTTCTCGATCATGCGCGGCGAGAGATCGCAGCCGGCGAGATAGCCCGCCTGCTCCTGGATGGCCTCGCCCATCAGCCCGGTGCCGCAGCCGAGATCATGCACCATGTCGAACCGGAACGGCCGGCCGGCGTTGCTGCAGCAGCGCACCAGCGCGTCCTTCATCAATTCGGGTGCGTTGTAGCGCAGGGTCTGGGTGAGATGGCTGTCGAAACGGTCCGCATAGCCATCGAAGAGCGCGCCGGAAAAATTCTCGGAGGTCGCCTGTTCGGCCGCCATGGCCCCGATGCGGGCGAGATCGAGCCGGGCGCCGAAATGGTCGTTGGGGTCGAGATCGAGGCATTGGCGCCAGGCGGTCGCGGCGTCCTCACGCTGGCCGAGCGCCTCCTTGGCGAGACCGTAGAGATGCCAGGCGGCGGTGAAGTGATAGGCTTGTGCCAGCGTCTGGTCGAGGATCTCGGCCGCTGCCGCCGCATCGCCCTCGTCGAAGGCCGCTTTCGCCCAGCCATAGCGTCGGTCGAGGGCAGGATCGCCCGAGGAGGCGAAATGCGTGCTGAGGGCCTTTTCCGTCATGCCGGGGGCTTTATCTGAGGAGCATGACGCTGACCAGACAAACCGCCGGGGTGAAACAGGGCGCCCGCTGGCGCCCCTCCGAACTGCTGGTTCCGACGCCGGCGGGGCTCTACTGCCCGCCGGCCGATGTCTACATCGATCCGGTGCGGCCGGTGGAGCGCGCGCTCATCACCCATGGCCATTCCGACCATGCCCGCTCCGGCCATGGCGCGGTGCTGGCGACGCGCGAGACGCTCGCCATCATGGCCTTGCGCTATGGCGAGGATTTCACCGGCACGCGGCAGATCGCCGTGCCGGGCGAGACCACGCGCATCGGCGAGGTCGAATTCCGCTTCGAGCCGGCAGGGCATGTTCTGGGCTCGGCGCAGATCGTGGTGGAGAGCCGGGGCCTGCGCATCGTCGCTTCGGGCGACTACAAGCGCGAGCGCGACCCGACCTGCGCCGGTTTCGAGACCGTGCCCTGCGACATCTTCATCACCGAGGCGACCTTCGGCCTGCCGGTGTTCCGCCATCCGCCCGCCTCCGGCGAAGTCGCCAAGCTGCTGGAATCGGTGCGCCTTTTCCCGGAACGGACGCATATCGTCGGCGCCTATTCGCTGGGCAAGGCGCAGCGCGTCATGGCCCTGATCCGGGAGGCCGGCTACGAGCGGCCGATCTATATCCACGGTGCGGTGGAGAAGATCACCGAGTTCTACGAGGCCGAGGGGATTCCGCTCGGCGAAGTTCGCAA
Source organism: Allobosea sp. (assembly GCF_048595345.1). Classification (GTDB taxonomy): domain Bacteria; phylum Pseudomonadota; class Alphaproteobacteria; order Rhizobiales; family Beijerinckiaceae; genus Allobosea. Next base: position 4,912 of record NZ_JBMDWH010000191.1, on the reverse strand, counting down.
GGTCGTCGCGGCCGAGCGCAAGAGCTTGGGCGGCGAGATCGTCATCTGCCCGCCCAGCGCCACGCAGGACGTCTGGGCGCGGCGCTTCCCCGACCCCGTCACCGGCTTCGCCTCGGGCTGGATGCGGGTTAGGGCCCGGGCCCGGCAGAAGGGCGTCGAGCTGCCGCTGGTGATCTCCGACCATGCCGATTGGGACGATCTGCTGGCCACGATCCGCGAAGTTCAGGCCGGCGAGATCTGGGTCACCCATGGCGAGGCCGAGGCTCTCGTCCACTGGTGCGGCACGCAGGGACTCAGGGCCAAGCCGCTGCATCTGGTCGGCTATGGCGACGAGGGCGAGGCCGAAGTCGAAGGGGAGGCGGCGGATGCCAAGACGGGTTGATTGCCTTAGCCCTCATCCTGAGGAGCGCCGCAGGCGCGTCTCGAAGGATGGTCCAGACGGTTCCGGAGCCTCCGGGAGCATGCTTCGAGACGCGCTTTTGCGAAACGCTCCTCAGGATGAGGGCTCGCGAGCGGGTGAGGAACCGCAGATGGGCTCAGCGCGACTGCGCCACCACCGGCCGGGCGGGGCCGGTCATTGCGGTCAGCGAGAGCGCCATGTTGCGTGCCAGGCAATCATAGCCGGCATCGCTCATGTGGAACCCGTCCTGCCACAGCACCGATTTGAACGCCTCGGCATCGCTGCGATACCACTCGGTCATCGCCTGATAGCGCCCGAAGACAGGGACAGCCTCGCGCCGCGCGACATCGCCCACCGCCGCGACATAGGTCGCGTAGCGCTGAGGATCCTTGATCGAGGGGTAAAATTGCTGGTCGAGGATGGCGAGCGCGCTGCCCGCGCGCTTCACCATGCCGATCCCGTCCGCGACCATCGTCCTGAAGGCCTTGATATCGCCGCCGTTCACCGCGTCATTGGTGCCGACCTGCCAGATCACGAGGTCGTAGCTGCGCTCGGCCAGCGCCGTCTTCAGCCGCGCCAGCGTCTGCGGCGCCGTTTCGCCGCCGATGCCGGCATTGACCATGTCGATCTTCGTCTTCGGCCAGGCCGTGCCCAGCAGGGCCTGCAGCCGCGCCGGATAGGTGCGGGCCTTCTCGCTGGCGCCGATACCCTCGGTGGTCGAGGAGCCGATCGCCAGGATCGCGAGCGGCTGACCCTGCGCCACACGCTGGCCGATGCTGCCCAGGGCGATGTTGGAATGGACGATGGGGGTCTCGCGGCAGGAGAAGCCGGCCGCCTCTGCGACGGTTGCGGTGCTCAGCGTTGCGGCGAAAAAAGGCAGAGCGAGAAGCCGCAACGCGATGCGCATCAAGTTAGATTCCCGGCAGCCGATGGGTCCGATGCTGGGGACGGTAATATTTCATTCATGAATGGCGGCTGAATGAGACCGATCGAAGACGCGGCGACCCCGTCTTTTCCGAGCGCATCCGCGCCCGAGGGTGACGGACTCAACCGTTTCGCCTGGCTGCTGGACCGGCTCGCCTATGAGCCGCGCCGCAACGGCAAGCTCGCGCTCATCGCGGATTATCTGCGCACCACGCCCGATCCCGATCGCGGCTACGCCCTGGCGGCGATGACGGGCGGGCTCTCCTTCCGCAATGCCAAGGCCGGGCTGATCCGCGCGCTCATCGCCGAGCGCACCGATCCCGTGCTGTTCGCGCTCTCCTACGACTATGTCGGCGATCTGTCGGAAACCGTCGCGCTGATGTGGCCCGCCCGGCACGGCGCCAATGCCGTGCCGCATCTGCCCGAGGTGGTCGAAGCCCTGCGCGAGGCCGGCAAGACCGATCTGCCGCGCCTCGTCGCCTCCTGGCTCGATGCGCTCGACGAGACCGGCCGCTGGGCGCTGCTGAAGCTGATCACTGGGAGCTTGCGCATCGGCGTCTCGGCCCGGCTCGCCAAGACGGCGGCGGCGAGTCTCGGCGGCATTCCCGCCGACGAGGTCGAGCATGTCTGGCATGGGCTGGAGCCGCCCTATGTCGACCTCTTCGCCTGGCTGGAGGGCAGGGGGCCGCGGCCGGAGGCGACCGATCCGGCGCCCTTCCGGCCCGTCATGCTGTCTCACCCGTTGGAAGACGCTGATTTCGACAAGCTGAACCCGGCCGAGTTCAGCGCCGAGTGGAAATGGGACGGCATCCGCGTCCAGGTCGCCAGCGGCACGCGGGAAGACGGCACCCGCGTCACCCGGATGTATTCCCGCACCGGCGAGGACATCGCCTGCGCCTTTCCCGACCTCGTCGAGGAATTGACGCAGGACGGTGCCATCGACGGCGAATTGCTGGTGATGCGCGAGCGAACGGTCCAGAGCTTCAACACCTTGCAGCAGCGGCTCAACCGCAAGGCCGTCACCGCCAAGATGCTGGGCGAATTCCCTGCCCATATCCGCGTCTACGACCTGCTGATCGACGGGCAGGAGGATATCCGCCATCTGCCCTTCGCCGAGCGGCGCCGGCGGCTGGAAGCCTTCCTCGCGCGGCTCGCGAGCCAGCGCTTCGATCTTTCGCCGACGATCCCCTTCGCCAGCTGGGAGGAACTGACGAGCGCGCGCGCCGACCCCGCCTCCGCCGGAGCGGGCGCCGATGCCGAAGCTGTCGAGGGCTGCATGATCAAGCGGCTCGACTCGCCGTATCTGCCCGGTCGGCCCAAGGGCTATTGGTGGAAATGGAAGCGCGAGGCCAGGCTGGTCGATTGCGTGCTGATGTATGCCCAGCGCGGCCACGGCAAGCGCTCCTCCTTCTATTCCGACTACACCTTCGGCGTCTGGCGCGTCGGGGAGGGGGGCGGGCTCGAACTCGTCCCGGTCGGGAAAGCCTATTTCGGCTTCACCGACGAGGAGCTGATCGAAATCGACAAATATGTCCGCAAGCACACGCTGAACCGCTTCGGCCCGGTGCGCGAGGTCACGCATACCGCCGAGAGCGGGCTGGTCTTCGAGGTCGCCTTCGAGGGTCTGCAGCGCTCGACGCGGCACAAATCCGGGCTCGCCATGCGCTTCCCCCGCATCAATCGCATCCGCTGGGACAAGCCGCCGAGCGAGGCCGACGCGATCGAGGTGCTGGAGGCGTTGCTGCCGAAGGAGGGGTGACGCACCGGAACAAGACGCCCGGCGAACCCGTTCGTCTCCCGACACCGCAAGCCGGCCGCAGCGGCCGGAGCGCTTCCCCACCCCCGGAGACGAACATGCCCTTCATCAAGGCCGCCGATGGCGCGCAGATCTTCTATCGCGACCACGGCCAAGGGGCGCCGGTCGTGCTCATCCATGGCTGGCCGCTCAATGGCGACATGTGGGAATATCAGGTCCCCGCGCTGGTCGAGGCCGGCCACCGCGTCATCACCTATGATCGCCGCGGCTTCGGCCGGTCGGATCAGACCTGGACCGGCTACGACTACGACACCTTCGCCGACGATTTGAAGGCGCTGCTGGACGGGCTCGACCTGAACGGCGTCTCGCTGGTCGGCTTCTCGATGGGCGGAGGCGAGATCGCCCGCTATGTCGGGCGCCACGGCACGGCGCGGCTCGCGAAGGCCGTGCTCGTCTCGGCCGTGACGCCCTATATGCTCAAGACCGAGCAGCATGAGAACGGCGCGCCGCGCTCCACCTTCGACGAGATGGTCGAGGGGCTGAGGGACGACCGCCCGCATTTCCTCGCCGGCTTCGGCGAGACCTTCTTCGGCGTCGGCATGCTGACCTCGCCGGTCTCCGACGAAATGCTCGACTGGGCGCAGGTTCACGCGCTGAAGGCGTCGCCCAAGGCCACGATCGACTGCGTGCGCGCCTTCTCGGAGACCGATTTCCGCGCGGACCTGCCGAAGCTCACCGTGCCGACCCTCGTGATCCATGGTGACGACGACCAGACCGTGCCGATCGACATCTCCGGCCGTGAGGCGGTGAAGCTCGTCCCCGGCGCGCAACTGAAGGAGTATGAGGGCGCCCCGCACGGCCTGTTCATCACCCACAAGGAGATGCTGAACGCCGATCTGGTCGCCTTCCTGCGCGGCACGGCCTGAATTGAAACCAGGAGGCGCGGGACCGGTCCCGCGCCTCTTATCCGTTCGTCGCGGCCCCGCCGCGTGCCGGGGCGCTTGCAACCCTGCCGCGAGGGTGGTTGAGATCGGCCTCGCCTCTCTCCAGAATGGGGCACGAAGGAACGGAGCCGGCGCGATGAGCAAGCAGCCCTCGACGAGGATCGTGATCGCCGATGATCACCCGCTGTTTCGCGGCGCGCTGCGGCAGGCGGTGTCGAGCGCGATCGAGGGCGCGGCGGTCGACGAGGTCGGCTCGCTCGAGGCGCTGACCGAGACGCTGGGAAGCGGCGGCGATGCCGATCTCGTGCTGCTGGACCTCACCATGCCGGGCGTGCAGGGCTTTTCCGGGCTGCTGTTCCTGCGCGCCGACCATCCCGAAATTCCCGTCATCGTCGTCTCCGCCAATGACGATCCGGCGGTGATTCGCCGCTGCATCGAGTTTGGCGCGCTCGGCTTCCTGCCCAAGACGGCGGATGTCTCGCAGATGGGCGAGGCGATCCGCGCGGTGCTCGACGGCGGCGTCTGGACCCCGCCCGGCGTCGATCTCTCCGCCCCGGTCGATGCCGAGATCGCCGATATGGTGCGGCGTATGTCGACGCTGACGCCGCAGCAGGTGCGCGTGCTGATGATGCTGTCCGAGGGGCTGCTGAACAAGCAGATCGCCTATGAACTCGGCGTCTCCGAGGCGACGGTGAAGGCGCATGTCTCGGCCATCCTGACCAAGCTCGACGTCGACAGCCGCACCCAGGCCGTGATCGCCGCCTCCAAGATCGCCGGCACCGCCTGGGCCACGGCCGGAGCCTCCGCAACGGCCTGAGAGGGCCTCGGAACCTCCGCGTCATCCTGGACAAGCCGCGCAGCGGCGCTGATCCGGGATTCATCGGAGGG
>NZ_JBMDWH010000190.1:0-22128 GCF_048595345.1 Allobosea sp. | reverse complement strand
AGCGGCAGGGCGAAGGCGACCGACAGATCCATCAGCGCGCGCGAGCTTTCGCCGGCGACGATATCGTAATGGCCGGTCTCGCCGCGGATGACCGTCCCGAGCGCGACCACGGCCTCGTAGGGATCGACCGACTCGTCGGCGGCGCGCAACCCGATGACGATGGTCGCCGGAATCTCCAGCGCGCCGGGCACGGTGACGACATCGACGCGGCAGCCGGCCTTCTCCAGTACGGCGGTGGCCCCGGCCAGCAGTTCATCGGCCAGCTTGTCGTAGAAGCGCGCCTCGACCACGAGCACGCGCGCGCCCTCGATGTCGAGCGCGGGAGTTGCGGCCTCGTCGGCCGAGATCTGCCGGGGTCCGGCCATGGTTCTTGTCCTTAGATCGAGCAGTCGATTTAACGCGGAGTCGATCGCGCCGTCATCCCGGCCGGAGCGAAAGCGCAGAGCCGGGATCCATGCCTGAACTTCACCGGGGACGCTCAGGCATGGATCCCGGGTCGCCCTGCGGTCGCCCGGGATGACGGCGCGGATCGTGATAAGGGCGACGATCTACCCCTGCGGACGCGCCTCCGCAAGCCGCGCGGCGTAGCGGGCCATCAGATCGACCTCCAGATGGATCGGATCGCCCTCCTTGCGGTCGCCCCAGGTCGTCACCGCCAGCGAATGCGGGATCAGCAGCACGGTGAAAACGTCGCCCTCGACGCCGTTGACCGTGAGCGAGGTGCCGTCGAGGCATACCGAGCCTTTCGTCGCGACGAAGCGCATCAGCTCCTGCGGCGCGCGCAGGAAGAAGCGCGCCGTCGCGCCCCAGGGCTCGTCCGGATCGGGCGCGATCGGCTCGATGCGGACGATGGTGGCGATGCCGTCGACATGGCCGGTGACGAGATGGCCGCCGAGTTCGTCGCCCACCTTCAGCGAGCGCTCGAGATTGATCCGCGTGCCGGGCTCCCAGTTGGCGACGCTGGTCTTGGCCAGGGTCTCGGCCGCGGCCTCGACCTGGAAGACGCAGCCCGGCCCGCCATCGGTCCGGTCGCGCAGCGCCGTGACGGTGAGGCAGACGCCGGCGCAGGCGATCGAGGCACCAAGCTCGATGCCCTTCGGCTCATAGGGGCAGGCGATGGCGAGGCGCTTCAGGTTCGGCCCCTTGCGCTGCGCCTCCACGATCTCGCCGATGGCGGTGACGATGCCGGTGAACATCAGCCTCTCCTCACGAAATGCTCGAAGCGGTCGTCGCCGATCAGCTCGGTCTCCGCAAGGCGATAGAGATCGGGGCTGGCCAGCATCCGCGCAAGGTCGGGCCGAACGGCGACGATGCCCGTCTCCCCCAGGGCCCGAGCCGAGGTCGAGACGACGATTTCGTCGGCAAGGCCGGCGAGCGCCAGCTTCTCCCCGATGCGAGGCCCGCCCTCCGAGAAGACGCGGGTGATGCCGCGCGTGCCGAGCAGCGTCAGCGCCGCCGCGAGATCGAGATGGCCGTCGGCACCGGCGGCGACGCGCATCACCTCGACGCCGGCATCGACCAGAGCGAGTTCCGGCTCGATGGGCGCGGTCTCGGCGGCGATCACCCAGACAGGCACCTGCCGGGCCGTGCGCGCCAGCCGCGAGCCGGGCGGCAGCTTGAGATGGCTGTCCAGGATCACGCGCACCGGCGAGCGCGCCTCCAGCCCGGGAATGCGGACCGTGAGCTGCGGATCATCCGCCAGCACCGACCCGATGCCGAGCATGATCGCGTCATGATGCGCGCGCTGCCGATGGACCCAGAGCATCGCTTCGTCCGACGACACCTTGATCGGCGTCCCGCCGGGGCCGCCGGCATAGCCGTCCGCCGTGCGGGCGATCTTGAAGGTGACCATCGGCCGGCCCTGCGTGATGCGCAGCACATGGCCGCGATGGGCGCGCTGCGCTTCCTCCTCCATCACGCCGGTGACGACCTCCAGCCCCGCCGAGCGCAGCAGCGCATGGCCGAGGCCGGCGATGAAGGGGTTGGGATCGGCCATCGCCGAGACGACGCGACGGACGCCGGAGAGGATGGTGTGTTCGACGCAAGGGATGCCGCCACGCACCGAGCGATGCGAGCAGGGCTCGAGCGTGACATAGAGCGTCCCGCCCATCGCGGCAGTGCCCGCCTCGGCGAAGGCCTGAGCCTCGCCATGGGGCCGGCCGCCTGGCTGCGTCACGCCGCGGCCGACGATCACCGGGCCCGTTTCCGTCTCGCGGGTGACGATGGCGCCGACCGAGGGGTTGGGCCAGGTCGCTCCCAGATGGGTGGCGCCGTGGCGCAGCGCCTCGGCCATGAAATGCCGGTCGACCGCGTCCTGGTCAGTCATCGCTGCCGGTCGGCGCCGAGCCGGCGCCCTCCTCCACGGCGCCGAGCTGGCCGAGCAGCTCCTCGAAATCCTTCGCTTCGCGGAAGTTCTTATAGACCGAGGCGAAGCGGACATAGGCGACGTCGTCGAGGCCCTTCAGCCCCTCCATCACCAGTTCGCCGATGGTGGAACTGGCGATCTCCGCCTCACCCGAGCTTTCGAGTTGCCTGACGATGCCGTTGACCATGCGCTCGGTTCGCTCCGGCGCCACCGGGCGCTTGCGCAGGGCGTGTGCGATCGAGGTCTCGAGCTTGTCCCGGTCGAAGGGCGTGCGACGGCCCGAGCGCTTCACCACCGTCAGTTCGCGCAGCTGCACCCGCTCGAAGGTGGTGAAGCGGCCGCCGCAATCGGGGCAGACGCGGCGACGGCGGATCGAGGCCGAATCCTCGGTCGGCCTGGAATCCTTCACCTGCGTGTCGAGGGAGCCGCAATAGGGACAGCGCATGCCGCTTCGCCAGCCTTTCTCACCACCCTCGAAAGCGCGCTCAATAGATCGGGAAGCGCCCCGTCAGCGCCTTGACCTTGGCGGTCACGGCCTGCTCGTTCGCGGCGTTGCCCTCCTCGCCATGGGCGGCGAGGCCGTCCAGCACTTCCGCGATCAGCTCGCCGACCTGCTTGAATTCGGCGATACCGAAGCCGCGCGAGGTGGCCGCTGGCGTGCCTAGGCGGACGCCCGAGGTCGTCATCGGCTTTTCGGGGTCGAAGGGAATGCCGTTCTTGTTGCAGGTGATGTGGGCGCGGCCGAGCGCGGCTTCCGCCGCCTTGCCGGTCAGCTTCTTGGAACGCAAATCCACCAGCATCAGATGGTTGTCGGTGCCGCCGGTCACGAGGTCGAAGCCCTTCGACTTCAGCGTCTCGGCCAGCGCCTTGGCGTTGGCCACGACGGCATGGGCATAGGTCTTGAACTGCGGCTGCAAGGCCTCCTGGAAGGCGACGGCCTTGGCGGCGATGACATGCATCAGCGGGCCGCCCTGGATGCCGGGGAAGATCGCCGAGTTGAACTTCTTGGCCAGCGCTTCGTCATTGGTCAGGATCATGCCGCCGCGCGGGCCGCGCAGGGTCTTGTGCGTGGTCGTGGTCGCGACATGGGCGTGCGGGAACGGCGAGGGATGCGCGCCGCCCGCGACGAGCCCCGCGAAATGGGCCATGTCGACCAGGAGATAGGCGCCGACCTTGTCGCAGATCTCGCGGAAGCGGGCGAAATCCCAGTGGCGGGCATAGGCCGAGCCGCCGGCGACGATGACCTTGGGCTTGTTCTCGACGGCGAGGCGCTCCAGCGCGTCGTAGTCGATCAGCTGGTCGGCGACGCAGACGCCGTAGGACACGACGTTGAACCACTTGCCCGACTGGTTGACCGGGGCGCCGTGGGTCAGATGCCCGCCCGCGGCGAGATCGAGGCCCATGAAGGTGTCGCCGGGCTGCATCAGCGCCATGAACACGCCCTGATTGGCCTGGCTGCCGGAATTGGGCTGCACATTGGCGAAGGAGCAGCCGAACAGGCGGCAGGCGCGCTCGATCGCAAGCTTCTCTGCGAGATCGACGAACTGGCAGCCGCCATAATACCGCCGGCCGGGATAGCCCTCGGCGTATTTGTTGGTCATGACCGAGCCCTGCGCTTCCAGCACGGCGCGCGAGACGATGTTCTCCGAGGCGATGAGTTCGATCTCGTCGCGCTGGCGACCGAGCTCGAGCTCGATGGAGCGGGCGATCTCGGGATCGACATCGCCCAGGGAGGCGCCGAAGAAGGCGTTCGAGAGGTGCTTGTCCAGCGCGGCTTCGGTCATGTCCGGCTCCTAGTGGAAAGGCTCGCGGCTCGCGGCCCGTCGCGGCGTCCCTATCATGGGGGACCGGGCTGTCAAAGCCGTGAATCGCCGCAGCGGCGGGATCAGCCGGAACCGGTCGGACAGTTCGCGGGTTGCCCATTGAGCCCCTGGCGGCGCTTCTCGAAGACAGCGTTCGCGCGACCATCGGCGCGGGTGATCCTGACGATGAAGATGCTGTCGAAATCATCACCTCGCCAGCGCGGGACGCCGGTCTCGTCGCCCCCATTGTCGCGCAGAAGGCCGCGGGCGAGCTTCACGAGCTGCTTGTGTTCCCAGGCGACTAGGACCGTCCCGCCGGCCAGCGCGGGCGCCGCCAGCGCCTGCTCGAGCGGGTCGATCTGCTTGTAACGGAAGCGCGTATCGACTTGGATGTTCAGGCTCTTCGCCAGCGGCTCAACGGTCTGAAGAGGGCGCCGGTAATGATACTTCACACCATCGTCCTTCTTCAGGCCACCCGGGTCGGGCGCGAAGATCGCGTCGGGGCGGCCGAACTCGCGGATGATGACCGCGGGCAATGCGGCAGCGCGGTTGAGGCCACTGCAATCGAGCCGCCCCTCCCCGCCGGGCGGCTTCTCCGCATGGCGGATCAGCACGATGGTCTGCGTCTTGGCAGCGGCTCAGACCGAACCGCACAGTAGCTGGCCGGCAGTCAGGATCGCGATGCCGAAGGACCTCATGGTTCTCATGTCCGCTTTGCCGCGTGTCGCGTCGCGCCGAATTCACCACGATCAGTTCGTCGCACGACATTGCGTTCCATTTTCCGCGACAACCGTCTAGACCGGAAGCGACCGGCGGCACCGGCTCTGGATGCGGCCAGCCTCGGCCCTCGGCGGACATGCGGGTTCGCCCGGGTTGCGGGCGGGGCGCGAGGTCACATCGATGGAACGGCTCCTGCGAGCGATCCTGTCGCAGCTCGTCGAGCGCGGCAGCCTGCGCGTTACCCTGCCTGACGGCTCCAGCTTCCTCTGCGGCGACGGCACGGGCACGCCCGTCGCGATACGCCTCACCGACAACCGCGCCGTCTTCGGCCTGGTCGCCGACCCGGAGATGCAGCTCGGCGAGTTGTTCATGAACCGCCGGCTGATCGTCGAGCAGGGCACGATCTACGATTTTCTCGCCCTCGTGCTGGCCGGTGCGCGCGGCCAGGCGGCGCCGTGGTGGGAGCGCCTGCTCGATCAGGGCCGTTACCTGATGCGCCATCTCACGACGCTGAACACGAAGGGCCGCTCGCGCAGCAACGTGGCGCATCACTATGATCTCGACGACCGGCTCTACGCCCTGTTCCTCGATGCGGACTGGCAATATTCCTGCGCCTATTTCGAGCGGCCGGACCAGTCGCTCGACGAGGCCCAGCTCGCCAAGAAGCGCCACATCGTCGCCAAGCTCGCGGTCGAACCGCATCACCGCGTGCTCGATATCGGCTGCGGCTGGGGCGGGATGTGCCTTTATCTCACGCGGACCGCCGGCGTGCGCGAAGCCTATGGCGTCACCCTCTCGAAGGAGCAGCTGGAGGTCGCCCAGCGGCGCGCTGCCGAGGCGGGCCTGGCAGAGCGCGTGGGTTTCGGCCTTCAGGATTATCGCGATGTCCAGGGCCGCTTCGACCGCATCGTCTCCGTCGGCATGTTCGAGCATATCGGGGCACGTTTCTTCCAGACCTATTTCGAGACCTGCCACCGGCTGCTCGACGAGAACGGCGTGATGCTGCTGCACACGATCGGCTGCTCGGACGGGCCGAACCATCCCAATCCCTGGCTCAACCGCTACATCTTTCCGGGCGGGTACCTGCCTTCGCTGTCCGAGATGCTGCCGGCGATCGAGAAGGCCGGGCTCATCGTCACCGACATCGAGGTGCTGCGGCTTCATTACGCCAAGACGCTGCAGCACTGGCGCGAGCGTTTCATGGCCCAGCGGGACGAGGCGCTGGCGCTCTATGACGAACGCTTCTGCCTGATGTGGGAGTTCTATCTGGCGATGAGCCAGACGGCTTTCGAATATCAGGACGTCGTCGTGTTCCAGCTCCAGCTCGTGAAACGCCAGGAGGCGGTGCCGCTGACGCGCGACTATATCGCAGAGCGTGAGGCCGGCTTGCGCGAAGCCGAGCGCGTGGCGGGCGCACAGCCCAGAGCGCAGGGCTGAGCCCGCCCCCCCGCAGGTTCCAAAGCCTCGCCTGCGGCGGTAGGCTGCCAAGGCCCATGCGCCGTCTCCTGCTGCCTGTCCTGGCTCTCATGCTCGCCGCCCTCGGCGGCTGCGGGAGCGATTTCGACACCGACCAGACGCGGATCTGCCGGCAGGCGATCCCGCCGCTCAACCAGGACGGCGCCGCCATCGAGATCGAGCGCGTCGCCCAGGGCCCGTTTCCGCGGGCGCTGCGGATCTACTACCTCGTCCAGATCGGCAGCGGCATCGCCCGGCAACGCAGCATCGACTGCCTGTTCGGCGCGCAGGAGAGCGGACTCGGTAGGCCAAGGCTGATCGGCATCGCCTCGGATGGGCGGCCGATCCCCGAGGCGAGCTTCTACTTCCTGCGTCGCTTCTATCTGGAGGATCGGGCGGAGCCGCCGCCGGATCCCGCTTTCAGCCCCCATTCCGAGCTGCCCGTCCTTTCGCCGATGGCCGCTTACGGGCTGCAGCAGGGATTGAGCGCCCTGCCCTCGGCCGCGATCTATACACTGCTCGCGGCGGCCTATGCTCTGGTCTACGGGCTGACCGGGCGGATCGTCCTGTGTTTCGGCGAATTCGCGGCGCTGGGGGCGCTCGCTTCCGTGGTCGGGGTCGCGGCTCTGCTGTCGCTCTCGCTCTCGACCCCGCTCTCGGCGCTCGTCGCGGCCTTCGCCGTGGCGATCCTGGTCTGCGCGCTGCACGGCTTCGTCCTCGGCCGGGCGGTGCTGAGGCGGCTGGAGGGCGCGAGCGGCCAACAGGTGGTGATCGCCACGATCGGCCTCGCGATCGGGCTGTCCGAATATCTGCGCCTGATGCAGGGCCCGCAATTGCGCTGGCTGCCGCCGGTGTTCAACACCCCGGTTCCCCTGGCGCGGTCGGGCGGCTTCGTCGTGACACTGAATCCGGTTGCGACGGGGCTGGCGGCGCTGGGGCTCGGCTGCGCCCTGCTGCTCGTGCTGGCGATCCGGCACAGCGCCTATGGGCGGGCGTGGCGGGCGGTGGCGCAGGATGCCCGGACCGCCGCATTGTACGGCGTGGATGCGCGCGCCGTGCGCGACATCGCGGTGATTCTCGCCTGCGCGCTCTGCGGCGTGGCGGGTGTCGTGGTCACGGTGATCTATGGCGGCATGGGCTTCGCCGGCGGCTTCTCGTTCGGGCTCAAGGCTCTGGTCGGGGCCGTTCTGGGCGGCATCGGCTCGGTGCCGGGGGCTGCGCTGGGAGGTCTCGTGATCGCGCTGTTCGAAGCCGGATGGTCGGCCGCCTTTCCGATCGAGCAGCGGGATCTGGCGGTCTATCTGCTGCTGGCGATCGTGCTGATCTGGCGGCCGGGCGGCTTCTTCGGCGATCGCGAATTGACGCCGCGCCAGGTTTGACCCCAGCTTGACGGCATGCACGACACCCTGCCCCGTCCCACCGCCGAAAGCTTGGCGATCACGCCCGAGGATATCGATGCCGCCGCCCGGCGGATCGAGGGCCATGTGCTGCGCACGCCGCTTGTGCCCGCGCCGCGCCTGTCGGAATTGACCGGCGCCACGGTGCTGGTGAAGCACGAGAACATGCAGGCCACGGCCTCCTTCAAGGAGCGCGGCGCGGTCAACAAGCTGCTGACGCTGAGCGATGAGGAACGCGCCAGAGGCGTGATCGCGATGTCGGCGGGCAATCATGCCCAGGCCGTCGCCTATCACGCCAGCCGCTTCGGCATCCCCGCCACTATCGTGATGCCGGAGACGACACCGCTGGTGAAGGTGGAGAACACCCGGGCCCATGGTGCGCGGGTGGTCCTGCATGGCGAGACGCTCTCCGAATCGGCGCAGAGGGCGCATGAGATCGCCGGCAGCGAGGGTCTGGTCTTCGTCCACCCCTATGACGATGCGGCGGTGATGGCCGGCCAGGGCACGGCGGCGCGCGAAATGCTCGCCGATGCGCCCGATCTCGACGTGCTGATCATCCCGCTCGGCGGGGGCGGGCTGATGGCGGGCAACGCCGTCGCGGCCAAGGCGGTCAAGCCGGGCATCGAGCTGATCGGCGTCGAGGCGGAGCTCTATGCATCCTTCTCGAACGCCATCCGGGGAGAGGACCGGACGATCGGCGGCGCCACGCTGGCCGAAGGCATCGCCGTGAAGACGGTGGGGCGGATGACGCTGCCGATCGTCGCGGCCCTCGTCTCCGACATCGTGCTCGTCGGCGAGGATCTCATCGAGCGGGCGGTGAACGCCTATGCCTGCCTCCAGCACACGCTGGCGGAGGGCGCCGGCGCGGCCGGCCTCGCCGCCATGCTGAAGGAGCCGGGGCGCTATGCCGGGCGCAAGGTCGGGCTCGTTCTGTGCGGCGGCAACATCGACACGCGCCTGCTGGCCGCCATCATGGTGCGCGAGCTGGAGCGGGAGGACCGGATCATCGCCTTTCGCCTCACCACCAGCGACCGGCCGGGGCTGCTGGGCAAGGTCGCGAGCCTGCTGGGCAGCGAGGGCGCCAATATTCTCGAGGTCAGTCATGGCCGGCTGTTCCTCGACGTGCCGGCCAAGGGCGTGACGCTGGACGTGACGGTGGAGACCCGCGGGGAGGCGCATTCGCGCGCGATCGAGCAGGCGCTGGCGGAAAACGGCTTCGCGCCGCGCCGCATTCTGCCACGCGGCCTTGCGGAACCGTCCCTCTGATCAAACATTGTCGGTGCGGCCGCACTTTCGCGGCGCCACGGAGATGATCATTCGATGAGCGACACGCGCTTCGGCGCTCCCCAGCAGCCCATTTCGGCCCTGGATGTGCGCCCCTACCAGAACACCAGCGGCGTGCTCGGCTCGCGGCTCTTCGCCTGGATCATCGACATCGTCGTGCTGTTCTTCCTCGGCTGGCTGGTTTTCTTCCTTCTGCTCGTGCTGGGCGTCGTCACGTTCGGCGCGACCTGGTTCCTGATCCCGGCCGCGACGGTGGCGACGGCGCTCGGCTATGCGGCGCTGACGATCGGCGGGCGCAAGCAGTCCACCTGGGGCATGCGCGTGGCGGGTCTGAAGGTCGAGACCGCGACCGGCGGCCGCCCCGACGGCATCGTCGCGGCGGTGCACGCGCTGTTCTTCTATGTCGCGGCCGGCACGGTGGCGCTCTGGCTGCTCGACATCGGCTGCGGCCTGTTCCGCTCGGACCGGCGCCTCGGCCATGATCTGCTGACCGGGCTCGTCGTCGTCAGGGCCTGACGGGCGGGCCCTGAGCGAAGACTCATCGCCACGCTTGTTGGCGCCGCGGCGAGTGCTACAGTGCCGCGGCGCAGCTGTGCCGGAGTCCGTCGACGTGACGCGCCCATTGCGGGACGCCCCGCAATTCTACCTCACCTCCCCGACCGCCTGCCCCTATCTGCCGGGGCGAGAGGAGCGGAAGGTCTTCACGCATCTGGTCGGCCCGCGCGCGCCGGACCTCAACAATGTGCTCTCGCAGGGCGGGTTTCGCCGTTCCCAGAGCATCGCCTACCGGCCGGCCTGCGAGACCTGCCGGGCCTGCGTCTCGGTGCGCGTGCCGGTGGAAGGCTTCCGGCTCTCGCGCGGCTTCCGCAAGGTGCTGGCCCATAACCACGACCTCATCGGCGAGTTGCGGCCGAACCAGCCCAAATCCGAGCATTATTCGCTCTTTCGTTCCTATCTCGACATTCGCCATCCCGATGGCGGCATGGCGACGATGTCGGCGCTCGATTTCGCGATGATGATCGAGGACAGCCATGTCGAGACGAGCCTGATCGAATACCGCCGGCGCGGCCCCGATTCGGGGTTCACCGGGCGCGGACAGGGCGACCTCTTCGCCATGGCGCTGACCGACACGCTCAATGACGGCCTCTCCATGGTCTATTCCGTCTATGATCCCGGGCTGGAGTCGCGGTCCCTGGGCACCTTCATGGTGCTGGACCATATCGAGCGGGCCCGGCGGCTGGGGCTGCCTTACGTCTATCTCGGCTATTGGGTCGAGGGCTCGCCGAAGATGGACTACAAATCACGCTTCCTGCCGCAGGAGCGGCTGATGCCGCAGGGCTGGGAACGGTTCGACGGCCGCTCTTCAGTCGGCAGCGGAGAAAATTAACCAAGCAGGCGGGGACTTGGCGGTGCCGGGGGTCGGTGCCGCTGCCTTAAGAGTAAATCAAGCCGAGATCGGCCAAGGTTCGCGGAGCTTATCGCCTGGGGACCATCATGCTGCGCAACCTGACCCGGATGCAGGCCGACATGTCGTCGGATTCGCGCCGTCAGCTGCTCAATGCGGTGACCGACCTGTTCCTGCTCGACCACGACCCGAACGAGGCGAGCAAGGAGCATTACGGCAATATCGCGGTGACCTCGCTGGCCCATCTCAGCGATGACGACCGCAAGGGCTACGCCGATCGGGTCGCCAGCGCGCCGACACTGCCGCGTAATGTCGCGGTCTCGCTCGGCGGCGATTCCAATGCCGAGGTCGCCCAGCTCGTGCTGCGGCTCTCGCCGGTCCTCACCGATACCGACCTCGCCGCCATCGCGGTCAGCCAGTCGCAGCAGCACCTGGCGGCCATTGCCGAGCGGGCGCGCCTTTCGGAAAGCGTGACCGACATTCTCGTCGAGCGCGGCGACCATACCGTTCTCTCCACCGTGAGTTCGAACGAGGGCGCGGCGTTTTCGGACAAGGGCTTCGACCGGCTGCTGGAGCGCAGCGACGGCGATGCCGCCATCGCGGGGAACCTCGCCCGGCGCTCCGATCTGGCGCCCCAGCGCGCCCAGCGCGTGCTGCGCATCGTCGAGCAGCTGGCGGAGGGGGGCTCTTCCTCGCGCGGCATGCCGACAGAGAACACCTCGCTGGCCCGGCAGGCGCGCCAGCAGCGCCTCGAGGTGAAGCTGCTGCTGGCCGATCTCGCCGCCAAGGTGCGCGAGACGGACGATGTGCTCACCATGCTCGCCGAAGAGGACCGCGCCTATCATCTCGCGCAGGTTCTGGCGCAGATCGCCGAGATCACCGTCGAGCAGGGGCTGCGCGTGCTGATGCAACGCGATGCCAGCGGCATCGCCGTGACCTGCCGGTCGCTTGGCGTCGGCCGGCAGGCTTTCCGCGCCATCCTGCAATTGCGGGCGCGTCGGCTCTATTTCTCGCACAACATGGTCGAGGACGATCTGGAAGCCTATGCAAAGCTCGACGCCGCGACGGCGGACCGCACGCTGCGCTTCCTGAAGCTGCGCACCAAGATCGCCTGACGCAGCCCGGAAGCCATAAATCGGCGACATTTGCGGCCATTGATGCTAGCCTGTCTCGGACGGATCGGCGCGAGGATGGCTGCAAGGTGAGATTTCCGGTTGCTTTCGCCGCGATCTGCGCTGGCGGCCTGCTGACAGGCGGCGCCGCCCGAGCGCAGAGCCTGCTGCCGATGAGCGGCTTTGCCACCCTGCCCTCCTTCGCCTGGGACCAGCCCTCTCTGACGCCGAAATGGGAAGGCTCCTACGCCCGCATCTCCTCGGGCTTCCAGGTCACCAGCGGCAAGCATATCCGCACCAGCGCCGGCCCGACGATCGGGCTCGAAGCGGGGACGCTGCGGCGCGAGGGCAATTTCGTCTACGGTATCGTCGGTGCGATCGACTATGCGCCCGCCATCGGCGGCTATGGCACGCCCAGCTTCGGGAACGTCGCCTATACCCGCGACGTCGTCGGTGCCTTCCAGATCAAGGCCGGCGTGCTGGCGACACCCGATGTGCTGCTCTACACCAGCGTGGGCATGAGCGCGGGCAACGAGACCTGGCGCTACGGCGCGACACCCTTCTCCAGCCCCTTCAGCCGCAGCGAGATCGCCGCCCGCCCCGAGGCGCGCGCCGGCGTCGAATGGCAGGTGACGGACAAGCTGAAGGTCGGGCTGGAAGTCGGCTTCGTCGGCCAGCAGATCCGCTGAGAGTGTGATTCAGGCCGTTGCGGGGCTGATTCCGGTTTCGCCAGCAAGACCTTGATCCGGCGTGGTTTCCGGGCTCGGCCCGGAAACGACCGTCCCGAAAAGCTCAGCCACGACCTGCTCGGGGCAAGCCCGGGCCTGATCCTGCCGCTGTCACCCACCGAACCGGTTGTTCTTGGGAAAGCCCTTGGGCGGCAGGCGGCCGGCTTCGGCGCGATGGCCGAGCCATTCCAGCAGATCGGCCTGCGACACGGTCCAGGTCCGGCCCGAGGTGTCGAGCCAGGTCAGCCCGTCGGCGAGGGTGAAGGTCTTGGCGTCGCTGACGCCGCCATCCTTGTAGCGCTGCAGGCGCACGCCCTTGCCGCGCCCCATCTCCGCGACCTCCGAGAGCGGGAAGCAGAGCAGCTTGCGGTTCTGACCGACGATCGCGACATGGTCGCCTTCGGCCGGCGTCGCCAGCAGCGCGACATGGGGGCTGTCGACATTCAGTACCTGGCGCCCCTTGCGGGTGTTGGCGACCACGTCGTCGGCCGGGACGACGAAGCCCCGGCCCTCGGTGGTCACCATCAGCAGCTTCATGCCCGGCTTGTAGGGGAAGGCCTGGATGATCTCGGCCGTCTCCTCCAGCTCGATCATCAGGCGGATCGGATCGCCGAAGCCGCGCCCGCCCGGCAGCTTGGACGCATCGAGCGTGAAGACCTTGCCGTTGGAGGCGAGCACCAGCACCTTCGCGGTCGTCTCGGTGAAGAAGGCCGTCTGCAGCGCGTCGTCGCCCTTGAACGAGAAGCTCGACTTGTCCTGCACATGGCCCTTGAGCGCGCGGATCCAGCCCTTCTTCGAGATCACGACCGTGATCGGCTCGCGCTCGACCATCGCCTGAGTCAGGTCGATATCGGCGGTGTCGGGCATGTCGGCGAAGGTCGTGCGGCGCTTGCCGATCGCGGTTTCGGGGCCAAACGCCTTCTTCACCTGGCGGATGTCCCAGGCGATGGTCTTCCACTGCGTCGCCTCCGAGGCGAGCAGCTCCTCGATCTGGCCCTTTTCCTTGGTGAGCTCGTCGAGTTCGGTCTTGAGCTGCATCTCCTCGAGCTTGCGCAAGGCGCGCAGGCGGGTGTCGAGGATGGCGTTGGCCTGGATCTCGGTCAGCTCGAACACGCGCATCAGCTCGAGCTTCGGCTCGTCCTCCTCGCGGATGATCTTGATCACCCGGTCGAGGTCCAGATAGACGATCAGCAGGCCGCGCAGGATCTCCAGCCGCTTATCGATCTGGCCGAGGCGGAAGCGCGAGCGCCGCTGCAGCACCTCGCGGCGATGGTCCAGCCAAGCGCGAAGCGCCTCGGCAAGGCCCAGCACGCGCGGCACCAGCCCGCCGGTCAGCACGTTCATGTTCATCGGAATGCGCGCTTCCAGCTCGGAGAGCCGGAAGAGCGATTCCATCATCAGGTTGGGGTCGACGTTGCGGGCCCGCGGCTCGATGACGATGCGGATGTCCTCGGCCGATTCATCGCGCAGATCCGCGACCAGCGGCAGCTTCTTGTCGTTGAGCAGCTCGGCGATCTTCTCGATCAGCCGGCCCTTGGAGACCATGTAGGGGATCTCGGTCACGACGACCTGCCAGGCACCGCGCTCCAGATCCTCCTTCACCCAGCGGGCACGGGTGCGGAAGGCGCCGCGGCCGGTGCGGTAGGTCTCCGCCATCGAGGCGCGGGTTTCGACGATGATGCCGCCGGTCGGAAAATCGGGGCCCGGCACGAAGGTCATCAGCTTCTCGGAGGGCGTGTCCGGGTGCTGGATCAGATAGAGCGCGGCGTCGCAGAGTTCGGCGGCGTTGTGCGGCGGGATGGAGGTCGCCATGCCGACCGCGATCCCCTGAGAGCCATTGGCGAGCAGGTTCGGGAAGGCGGCGGGAAGCACGACGGGCTCCTCGTCCTCGCCATTATAGGTTTCGCGGAAATCGACCGCGTCCTCGTCGATGCCGTCGAGCAGCAGGCGCGCGACCTCGGTCATGCGCGCTTCGGTGTAGCGATAGGCGGCGGCGTTATCGCCGTCGATATTGCCGAAATTGCCCTGTCCGTCGACGAGCGGATAGCGCTGGGCGAAATCCTGCGCGAGGCGCACCAGCGCATCGTAGACCGACTGGTCGCCATGCGGGTGGAACTTGCCGATCACGTCGCCGACGATGCGGGCGCATTTCTTGTGGACCTGGCCGGGATCGAGCCGGAGCAGCCGCATCGCGTGCAGGATGCGGCGGTGGACGGGCTTCAACCCGTCGCGCGCATCCGGCAGGGCCCGGTGCCTGATGGTCGAAAGCGCATAGGCGAGATAGCGCTCCTCGAGCGCCGATTTCAGATCGATGCGCTCGGATTCGTCCTCCGGCGGCGGATCGACCGGTTTGCCCATTCTACATCAGCCCTGTTGCCCGAATTCGCGCGGCTTCTATGGCACAGCGCGAATCGCCCCGCCAGAACGATGCCGCTGCGACCCTGCTCGCGCAAATGTCGCAGCGCCGGAAACGCGATCAAGCGGTGGATGATTCGCTGCTTCGGCCGGCAAGCTCGATCAGCCGCTCCCGCTCCGGCGGTTCGCGCAGGCCTCGCGGCTCCCAAATGTGGCGGCGCAGGAAGAAGCCGGTCAGGGCGAAGCCGGCGAGAATGTCGGCGGCGGAGGGCGCGCGGCCGCCCTGCCCTTCGGACAAGAAGGCCGGCAGCGTCAGCAATCGGTCGAGATAGGGCTGTGCGGCCGGGCGGCTGACCGCCTTGCCGGATTTGGGCGAGACATGGCTGAGCTCGTCGGTGGAGCCGGTCGCGGCGCAGCGGGTGAGATCGAGCCCGAAGCCGAGTTCGCCCAGCATCGCCAGCTCGAACCGCACGATCAGCGCCGGCGCCAAGGCCGGCTCGTCGAGATGGGAGACCAGCAGCGCGAGGCCCTCATAGAGCCCGGGATGGGGGTCGCGCTCGGGCAGCAGCCGCAGCAGCCCGGCCAAGGTGCCGAGCCCATAGAGCGCGACGGGCGCCGCCATCAGCCGCGCCGCATGCGAGGTCAGCAACTCCACCTTGTATTCCCCGAGATGCTCGTCGAGTCGCGCCCGCCAGACCAGCGAAACGGCATTGCCAGGCTGCAGCGCCGGCTGCGCCTTCTGCGAGCGCCCGCCACGGACGCGCCCAAGATGCCGGCCGTGATCGCGCGTCATCACCTCCAGGATCACGGCACTTTCGCCGTGAGCCTTCAGGCCGATGATCGTGCCCTCGTCGGTCCATTCCACGCCCGGTTATCCCAGCACGCGCTCCACCCGGCTGATCTGCCGCTTCTCGCGCAATTCGCTGATGATCGCGGAGAGGTGCTTCAGGTCCCAGACGCTGAGGTCGATGGTGACGTCGGTGAAGTCCGGATTCGGCCGGTGCATGTGGACGGCGTCGATATTGCCGTCATGCTCGGCGATGGTGGTCGTCACCTGCGCAAGCGAGCCGGGCTCGTTCAGCGATTTCAACGCGATCCGTGCCGGGAAGCGCTGCGGCACCTTGTCGTCCAGATCCCAGCGCACATCGAGCCAGCGATCGGGCTCGTTGTCGAAGGCGGCGAGCGCGGGCGACTGGATCGGATAGATCGTCACCCCCTCGCCCGGTGCGAGAATGCCGACGATGCGATCGCCGGGCACGGCGCCGCCCTCCGGCGAGAAGCGCACGGGCAGGTCGCGGCCGAGGCCGCGGATCGGGATGGCATCGGTGCCGGGCTCGCCGGGCAGCTTGAATTTCAGGTTGTCGCCGGTGCCCAGTTCGAACCAACCCTTGCCGGGCGCGGCCCCGGCCGGGCGCGGCTCGCCGCCGGCGGCGCGCTTTTCCGGCTCCATGTCCGGATAAACGGCGCGGACCACGTCGCCGGAATACATCTCGCCGCGCCCCACGGCGGCGAGCACGTCGTCCACCGTATTGCGGGCGAGGCGCTTCAGCGCCGCCTTCAGCTTGTCGTCGGTGAAGACGCGCTCCGCCCGGGAGAAGGCGCGCTCCAGAATCTGGCGTCCGAGCCCGGCATATTGCCGGCGGACGGCGGCGCGGGTGGCGCGCCGGATCGCGGCCCTCGCCTTGCCGGTCACCACCAGCGAGTCCCAGGCGGCGGGCGGCGCCTGCCCCTCGGCGCGGGTGATCTCGACCTCGTCGCCGTTCTGCAATTCGGTCAGCAGCGGCGCGATGCGCCCGTTGATCTTGGCGCCGACCGCGCTGTTGCCGACATCGGTGTGAACGGCATAGGCGAAGTCGATCGGCGTGGCCCCGCGCGGCAGGGCGATGAGCCGGCCTTTTGGCGTGAAGCAGAAGACCTGGTCGTGGAAGAGCTCGAGCTTGGTGTGCTCCAGGAATTCCTCGGGGCTGTCGCCCTCGGCCAGCAGGTCGACCGTGCGGCGAAGCCATTGATAGGCGCGACTCTCGTCGGAGAGCAGGATCGGCTCGCCCGGCTTGCCGTCCTTGTAATGTGCATGGGCGGCGATGCCGTATTCGGCGATGCGGTCCATCGCATCGGTGCGGATCTGCAGTTCCACGCGGCTATGGCCGGGGCCGACCACTGTCGTGTGGATCGAGCGGTAATCGTTCTGCTTGGGCGTCGAGATGTAGTCCTTGTAGCGGCCGGGGACCATCGGCCAGGTCATGTGGACGATGCCGAGCACGCGGTAGCAATCCTCAGGCTCCTCGACGATGACGCGGAAGCCGAAGATGTCGGACAGCTGCTCGAAAGAGACGGATTTGCGCTCCATCTTCTTCCAAATCGAATAGGGGCGCTTTCGCCGGCCGGACACGTCCGCCGCGATCCCGCGGGCGGCGAGCTTCTCGCGCAGATCGAGTTCGATCGCGCCGATCACGGCTCCCTCCCGCTCCGTCACCTCCTCAAGCCGCTTGGTGACGGTCTCGTGCGCTTCCGGCTTGATATGGCGGAAGGCCAGCTCTTCCAGCTCCTCGCGCAGCTCCTGCATGCCCATGCGGCCCGCGAGCGGGGCGTAGATCTCCAGCGTCTCCTCGGCGATGCGCAGCCGCTTTTCCGGCGGCACGAAATGCAGGGTGCGCATGTTGTGCAGCCGGTCGGCGAGCTTCACCAGCAGCACGCGGATGTCATCGACGATGGCAAGCAGGAGCTTGCGGAAATTCTCGCCCTGCGCCGCCTTCTTGGAGACGAGATCGAGCTTCTTGATCTTGGTGAGCCCGTCGACCAGCCGGCGAATCTCCGCGCCGAAGAGATTCTCGATCTCCTCCAGCGTCGCCGCCGTGTCCTCCACCGTGTCGTGCAGAACGGCGGCGACGATGGTGGCGTCGTCGAGCTTGAGATCGGTCAGGATCGCCGCGACTTCGAGTGGATGGGCGAAAAACGGGTCACCGGAGGCGCGCTTCTGCGTTCCATGCGCCCGCATGGCGTAGACATAGGCCCGGTTCAGCAGGTCTTCGTCGGTATTGGGATTATAGCTCCTGACCCGGTCAACGAGCTCGTATTGCCGCATCATGCCCATGCGGGCCCAGCCTCATCCGTCAGATCACGCAAAGAAGGGATTATCGGCGCCGGATCGGGCGGCGGCAAGGCGTTTCGCGGAGGCCCGACATGAAAAAGCCCGGCGATGCCGGGCTTTAGCGTCGTAAAGTGAAGGAAGCGCGAAGGCCCGCGGGCCGGGCGATCAATCCTCGTCGTCGGCGCTCTGGGTCGGCGGCACGAGGCCGTCGAGGCCACGCAGCAGGTCTTCCTCGCTCATGCGATCGAACTGGACCTCGCTGTCCGAGCCGCCGGCGGCGGCGGTGCTGGCCGGGTTGGCGAGCAGCGGCACGGTTTCCGGCTCGGGCTCGTCCACCTCGACATGCTTCTGCAGCGAGTGGATCAGATCTTCCTTCAGATCCTCGGGCTTGAGCTTCTCGTCGGCGATCTCGCGCAGTGCCACGACGGGGTTCTTGTCGTTGTCGCGGTTGACGAGGATCTGCGAGCCGGACCCGATCATGCGGGCGCGATGGCTGGCGAGCAGGACGAGTTCGAAGCGGTTCTCGACCTTGTCGATGCAGTCTTCAACGGTAACGCGAGCCATGGCGGCTCCTTCCGATCTCGGCGATGCAGGGAAATGGATTGCGCAGGGCCATACAGCCTCGGCGCTTCCAATGCAAGAATATCGCGGGGCGGAGCGCCTCGTCAGGCGCGGATGCGCCGCACCAGATCGTCCAGCGTCGGCTCGAAGCGCGGCCCGTCCTCGACCGCCTTGCGGCTGCCCATGGCCGGGAGTTCGTGCGGCTGCAGCGCGGAGAAGCGCATGCGCATCGTGGTCGCGACGCCCTCGCCGAAGGCGATCGCCTCGCGGTTGCCGATCGCGGCCAGGAAGGCGATCGTGCTCGCAGAAGCGTCCGAGATCGCCGAGCGAATGATCTGCTGGTCCTTTTCGTTGGCGAGGCGCATGGCGAAGATCGTCGAGCATTGCGACAGGATCGTCGGGTCGAGTTCGCCCGGCCGCTGCGTCACCACGCCGAGATAGCAGCCGTATTTACGGCCCTCCTTGGCGATCCGCGCGATCGCCTGGCGCGTCGGGGCAAAGCCGAGTTTGGGGTCGCTCGGCACGTAGCGATGCGCCTCCTCGCAGAGCACCAAGACCTCCATCGCGCCCTGGCTCGCCACCGCGATGTCGAAGGCAAGGCGCGAGAGCACCGAGGCCACGGCGTTGACCACCTCGCCCGGCAGGCCGCCGAGCTGGAAGGCGGTGATCGGGCGGCCATGCAGCGGCACGCGGAAGATCTGGCCGAGGATCGGCGCCATGGATTCGTGCATGGCGGCGCGGCCGAACATGAACCGATAGCGCGGATCGGCATGCAGCGCCTCGAGCCGCACCCGCAGGGAGCGCAGGGCGTGACGCGGCCAACGCTGCTCGTGCAGGCCGATCATCTCGTCGATGGCGGCGAATACATCCTTCAAGCGGAACGGCGTCGTCGAATCCTGTCCCTGATTGGCCGTGCCGGTATCGGCGCTGGCGGCGCGCGGGCCACCTCCATCGAGCGGGCGCTTCAGGAGAGAGGACCCGAGATCACGCGCCAGATCGCCGGCGACGGGAGCCCGGTAACGGGCCCGCGCCTGCGTCACGGCCTCGCGCAGGATATCAGGCTCGTCATCCAGCGCCGCCCGGCCGCGGAAGACGACGTCGGCCAGTTCGTCCTGCTTGAACATCCAGACCGGCAGGTCGAGCGCGTCGCCATCGATCGTCAGCGCCAGATCGGGAAAGGCGCTGGCATATTCGTTATGCGGGTCGAGAATAAGCACGCGCAGCCGCGGCCGCACCGAGACCGCCTTGCGCAGGAGCAGGGAGACCGCGCTCGATTTGCCGACGCCGGTGGTGCCCAGCACGGCGAAATGGCGCGAGAGCATTCCCTCGACATCGACCATCGCATCGATGCTCGCATCCTGCGTGATCTGGCCGATCACAACGCCCTTGCGGCCGCCGAGATCGTAGACCATCGCCAGATCGGCGGCGCGGATGCGGTGGGCGATGGCGCCGATCGGCGGGTATTCGCTGATGCCGCTCTGGAATCGCGTGGGAGCATGCGGCCGCTCGACCACTTCTCCCAGGAACTCGACCTCGATGCGGATGGCGTTCTCGGCTTCATCGTTCCAGGCGGTCTGCACCGCGTGCACCTTGTAGACCAGCGCGACGATGCGGGTGCGGCCGAGATTGATCGAAACCAGCTTGCCGATCGACCAGGCGTCCGATGCCAGCCAGTTGCCGATCGAGACCGTGCTGAGAATCGTGGCGCGCGAGCCGTCGCAGCCGATGACACGGCCGATGACGCGGTCCGGCGGCTGCTCGGAGGATCGCCTGTCATTGACGACATCGGCGACGAAATTGCCCGCGTTGACAGCAAGCTGCATCGCTGTTCCCATTTTGAAAAGGCGCAGCCGATCTCACAGAAGAGCGGTTACGATTGCTTTGATCCGAGCATTCCGCTGCGATCGGGGTTAGCAAATCGTCAAGACGTGTCACACGGCATGGCCGTCATTCCCTTACGTCATATCCAGATTCCGGATGGGCTGCCATGAGCTCAGGGGCGATTGAGCCGGGGGCCCGGCTTGGTCTATGACCGGCCCCATATCGAACTGGGCCGGCTCGCTTCAGCCTGCGCCCCCGGAGAAGTGACATGGCCGAGCGGCTGCGCCTGGGCGTCAATATCGATCACGTCGCCACCGTGCGGAACGCGCGGGGCGGTGCGGCGCCCGATCCGGTGCGGGCCGCACAACTCGCCGTGGCGGCCGGTGCCGACGGCATTACCGCCCATCTGCGCGAGGATCGCCGCCATATTCGCGACGCGGATATGGAGCGGCTTGCCCGCGAACTCACGCGGCCGCTCAATTTCGAGATGGGCGCGACGGAGGAGATGATCGCATTGGCCGAACGTCTGAAGCCGCATGCGGCCTGCCTCGTACCGGAAAAGCGCGAGGAACGGACGACCGAAGGGGGCCTCGACGTCGTGGGCCAGCGCGACCAGCTGGTGCCGAAAATCGCCCGGCTGAAGGCGGCCGGCTGCCGCGTATCCCTCTTCATCGAGCCCGACGAGGCGCCGATCGCGATGGCGGCGGAGCTCGGCGCGCCGGTCGTCGAGCTGCACACCGGCAGCTGGTGCGAGGCGCTCACCCATGGCGAGACTGACGCTGCGGAGGCGCAGTTTGCCCGGCTGGCCCGCGGCGCTGCCCATGCGGCCGCCCTTGGACTCGAGGTCCATGCCGGTCATGGGCTCGATTTCGACAGCGCGCGCCGACTTGCCGGCGTGCCGGAGTTTGTCGAATTCAACATCGGGCATTTCCTGATCGGCGAGGCGATCTTCACCGGATTGGACGCCGCCATCGGCCGGATGCGTGCGGCCATGGACGAGGGTCGCGGGCTGTGATGCACCTTTGCCGCCCGGCCGCGCCCCCTCGTTCCCGTTCCTGACGAGGCTCGCAGGATGACCGACACTCCTCTCAAGGCCCTGACCATCATCCCGCCTCGGGAGCCGCTGCGCGGGCGCGTGATGCCGCCCGGGTCGAAATCCATCACCAACCGGGCGCTGTTGCTGGCCGCGCTGGCCAAGGGCACCAGTCGGCTGACCGGCGCGCTGAAGAGCGACGACACGCTCTATATGGCGCAGGCGCTGCGGGCGATGGGCGTCACCGTCTCGGAGCCCGACGACACCAGCTTCGTCGTCACCGGCGACGGCCGGCTGCATGCGCCGCAGGCCCCGCTTTTCCTGGGCAATGCCGGCACCGCGACCCGGTTCCTGACGGCAGCGGCGGCGCTGGTCGAGGGAACGGTCGTGGTCGACGGCGATGCGCATATGCGCAAGCGCCCGATCCAGCCGCTGGTCGAGGCGCTCCAGCGGCTCGGCGTCGATGCGTCCACCGAGACGGGCTGCCCGCCCGTCACCATCCGCGGCGGCGGCTTTGCCGGCGGCACGGTCGAGATCGATGGCGGCCTCTCGAGCCAGTATGTCTCGGCGCTGCTCATGCTCGGGGCCTGCGGCAGCGAGGCGATGACCGTAGCCCTGGCGGGGGACGCGATCGGCGCGCGCGGCTATGTCGATCTCACCGTCGCCGCGATGGCCGCCTTCGGCGCGCAGGTCGAGAGCCGGGGCGCCTCGCGCTGGACCATCGCGCCGACAGGCTACCATGCCACCGATTTCGTGATCGAGCCCGATGCCTCGGCGGCGACCTATCTGTGGGCGGCGGAGGTTCTGACCGGCGGCGCGATCGATCTGGGCGTGCCGGCCGAGGCCTTCACCCAGCCCGATGCGAAGGCCTATGAGCTGATCGCGCGCTATCCGAACCTGCCGGAGACGATCGACGGCTCTCAGATGCAGGATGCGGTGCCGACGCTCTCCGTGCTGGCCGCGTTCAACAACCGGCCGGTGCGTTTCACGGGCATCGCCAAT
>NZ_JBMDWH010000189.1:0-5461 GCF_048595345.1 Allobosea sp. | reverse complement strand
GCGATCGCGGTGCCGGGCTCGGCGCCCGCCTCCTTCAGCGCCGCAACCAGCACGGCCTCCTCGGCGATGGTGCGCCCTTCGCAGAACTGGGCCCGGAACAGCGCCTTTGAGAAGGCAGGTGTCCAGCCCTCGTCGCGCCCGGCCAGGGCGATGCGCGCGGCGGTCAGCGAATTCTGCGGAAAATTCTGGGGCTTGACCATCGTCACGCCCTGGCGACGGGCACGCCGGCCGGTATCGCGCCAAAGATAGCGCCCCTTGCTCGGATTCAGCACGAAGGGCGAGTTCGTCAGCCCCTGGGCGGCGAAGATCGGGCCCAGCAGAAAGGGCCGCCAGCGGATCACGACACCCGCCTGCGCAGCCGCATCGTCGATCCTGAGAGCGCTGAGGAAGGAATAAGGAGAGGCGAACTCATACCAGAAGTCCAAGACGGGACGATTCGGCATTCGGCCTCCCAGCGGGTCTTATCGAGCACGGCGTGGTCCGAGGCAGCATATCACCAAGGACCATTGTTCCGCTTGCGAAAAGCATGCGGAAGCTGGCGGCCCGACCTCGATCGAACCACCCATCAGGGCAAGACGCGGAAAAGATCAAAATGTTCCGATTGCGTCGCTCCGATCCCTGGGATAGTGCGCCATCATGTCCGAAACGCGGCCCTGCCGGCCGCCAGCAGGAAAAGCAGACAGATGGCTGACAGCAGCGTGAAGAAGGTCGTCCTCGCCTATTCCGGCGGTCTCGACACCTCGATCATCCTCAAATGGCTGCAGACAACCTATCGATGCGAAGTGGTGACCTTCACCGCCGATCTCGGCCAGGGCGAGGAGCTGGGGCCGGCGCGCGACAAGGCGCTGCTGCTCGGCATCAAGCCGGAAAACATCTATATCGAGGATCTGCGCGAGGAATTCGTGCGGGACTACGTCTTCCCGATGTTCCGCGCGAATGCCGCCTATGAGGGCGTCTATCTGCTCGGCACCTCGATCGCGCGCCCGCTCATCGCCAAGAAGCTGATCGAGATCGCCGAGGCGACGGGGGCCGACGCTGTCTCCCACGGCGCCACCGGCAAGGGCAACGACCAGGTTCGCTTCGAGCTGACGGCCTATGCCCTGAAGCCCGATGTGGTGGTGATCGCGCCGTGGCGCGAATGGGATCTGCGCTCGCGCGAGCAGCTCATCGCCTTCGCCGAGCAGCACCAGATCCCGATCGCCAAGAACAAGCGCGGCGAGGCGCCGTTCTCGGTCGACGCCAATCTGCTGCATGCCTCCTCGGAAGGCCGAGTTCTGGAGGATCCCGCGGAGGAAGTGCCGGACTATGTCTATTCCCGCACGGTTTCGCCCGAGGAGGCGCCGGACCAGCCGACCATCGTCACCATCTCCTTCGAGAAGGGCGACGCAACCGCGATCGACGGCGAGAAGCTGTCCCCGGCCACCCTGCTCGCCAGGCTCAACGATCTGGGCCGCGACAACGGCATCGGCCGGCTCGACCTCGTCGAGAACCGCTTCGTGGGCATGAAGTCGCGCGGCATGTACGAGACGCCCGGCGGCACGATCCTGGCCGCCGCGCATCGCGCCATCGAGTCGATCACGCTCGACCGGGGCGCGGCGCATCTGAAAGACCAGATCATGCCGCAATATGCGGAGCTGATCTATAACGGCTTCTGGTTCTCGCCGGAGCGCGAAATGCTGCAGGCGCTGATCGACAAGAGCCAGGAATTCGTCACCGGCGAGGTCCGCATCAAGCTCTACAAGGGCGGCGTCCACGTCATCGGCCGCTCCAGCGACTATTCGCTCTACGACCAGGACCTCGTGACCTTCGAGGAAGGCGCCGTGGCCTATGACCACCGCGACGCCGCCGGCTTCATCAAGCTCAATGCGCTGCGCCTGCGTACGCTCGGCCAGCGCAAGAAGAAGCTCGGCCTCTGACCGGCTCGCCCGAGACGATTCTGCCGAGGGCCGCCGTCAGGCGGCCCTTTTCGCATAGCGGGCGTCCCGCACCGCGGGAAAATTGACCTCGGCCCATTCGATGAGCGCCAGCAGCGGGGCGGCGAAGCTCGCGCCGAGCGGAGTGAGCGAATAGGTCACGCTCGGCGGGACTGTCGGCTGCACGTCGCGCAGCACAAACCCGTCCTGTTCGAGGCGGCGCAGCGTCTGGGTGAGCATGCGCTTGGAGATATCCGGCACCGCCCGCTGCAGCGCACCGAAGCGCCGCGGGCGGGTGGCGAGTGCGCAGAGCAGGAGGATCGACCAGCGATCCCCCATCTGGTCGAGCAATCCGCGCACGGGGCAGCGCGTCGCATCCAGCCCCATGGCCTGCCAGGCTTCGAATTTCGCACCGAGGGCCTTCTGCGGTTCCATGGTGGTCTCCTCCGGGTAACCAGGTAACGGAGAAGTGCCGTCTTTCGGCGCGGCTCCGTGGTCTCTATTTGAGACTACCTCTAACACAACGCAGCGGAGCCTGCCCATGTCCCATCCTCGTTACGTCGTCACCGGCGCGAGCGGCCAACTCGGCCGGCTCGTGGTCTCCGCTCTCGCCGCCCGCATCGGCTCGGAGCAGATCGCCGCACTGGTCCGGTCTCCCGACCGCGCCGCCGGGCTGTTTCCCGAGGGTGTCATCGTGCGGCAGGGCGATTACGAAGCGCCGGAGACGCTGGGCTCAGCGCTCCAGGGAGCCGAGCGCGTTCTGCTGATCTCGTCGAACGCCATCGGCGCGCGGGTTGCCCAGCATCGCCGCGTGGTCGAGGCGGCCAAGGCTGCCGGTGTCGAGCGGATCGCCTATACCAGCGTGCTGCATGCCGACACGTCGGCGCTCGGCCTCGCCGAGGAGCATCGCCAGACCGAGGCGCTGATCGCGGAAAGCGGCATCGCCCATTCGCTGCTGCGCAATGGCTGGTACACCGAGAACTACACAGCCTCGATTGCGCCCGCGCTCGCGCATGGCGCCTTCATCGGCAGCGCGGGCAAGGGCCGCATCTCGAGCGCGGCGCGGTCCGACTATGCCGAAGCGGCCGCCGCCGCCCTCCTCACGGATCGCGGCGAGCGAACCGTGCACGAGCTCGCGGGCGATCACTCCTATTCGCTGGCCGAATTCGCGGCGGACATCTCCCGCCAAAGTGGCCGGGAGATCCCCTATATCGATCTGCCGGAGGCCGAGTTTCGCGGCGCGCTGATCGGTGCCGGGTTGCCCGAAGGGCTCGCTGCGCTGCTGGCGGATTCGGATGCGGCCGCGGCGCGCGGCGCGCTCCAAGACGACAGCGGCTCGCTCTCGCGGCTGATCGGCCGGCCGACGACACCCTTCACGGAGAGCATCGCGCGGGCTTTGAAGGGCTGACGGCGAACCAGGGACGGCTTCGGGCGTTGAGACGGCACTGCAAACCGTGAGTGCCTCGCATGAAGCCGTTCCTCGCCGTCGCCGCCTGCCTCCTCGGCACGGCCCCTGCCCTCGCGCAGGAGATCGCCCCGACCAAGCCCGCCACGCCCGAAATCGCGACCTGCAAGAAGGCCGCGCTCGAGACGCTGTCGGCCAAAGAGCCCGATATCAAGGACATCTATATCGACGAGGACGGGGCGACCGTCGCCGTGTCGGAATCGAAGGTGGAGACGATCCCGATCACGCGCATCATCATGTCGGAAGCCTATCTGCGCACGGATCGCTCCGACAAGCCGCGCCGGTTCCTGTGCCTGCTCGGCGAGAAGAACAAGGTGCTGCTGACCTTCTTCACCGCACGCTGAGGAGCCTGCCAGGCAACTTGCCACTCCATCCCCGGCGGCGCGAAGCGGCGCCGGGGATGACGTGGCTTTCCGCCGGATGCGCGTTCCCGGCCTGACCTCAGTGCCCGTCGACGACCTTGGTCGAGGGCCGGTCATGGCCATCGGCCAGTTCCTCGTGCCACTGCCCTTCGCGGTCCTGATAGACGATGCCGTCGGTGCTGCCGGCAACGGTCTGGCGCGCGGCGGCATCGGTCGCCGCCTTCAGCGCCGCCTCATGGGTGGGATGCGTCTCGGAGATGACGTCGCCGACCTTGTAGGCCCAACCGCCATCGTGCTCGACAACCTCGTACCTGACCGTGCTCATCGCCGTCTCCTGTTCAAGACAGGGAAACGGCGGCGTCGGCCTCCGGTTCCGCTAGTCGCCGTTGCCGCTGTCGGCGGCGCGCAGACTGTCCAGCACCGGCATCGAGGTGATGTGATAGCCGGCATCGACATGGTGAATGTCGCCGGTGACGCCCCCCGAGAGGTCCGACAAATAATAGAGCGCCGAGCCGCCGATCTCGTCGAGCGTCACCGATTTGCGCAAGGGCGAATGGGCGCGCTGCCAGGAGAGCATCGCGCGCGCATCCGAAATGCCGGCGCCCGCGAGCGTCCGCACCGGGCCGGGGGAGAGAGCATTGACGCGGATGCCGCGCGGGCCGAAATCGCCAGCCAGATAACGCACGCTCGCCTCCAGCGCCGCCTTGGCGACGCCCATGACGTTGTAATTCGGCATGATGCGCATCGAGCCGCCATAGGTCAGCGTCAGCATGCTGCCGCCATTGGGCATCCGCGCGGCGGCGCGCTTGGCGGCTTCGGTGAAGGAGAAGCAGGAGATCACCATGGTGCGCGAGAAATTCTCGCGGCTGGTGTCGGCATAGAGCCCCTTCAGCTCGTTCTTGTCGGAAAAGCCGATAGCATGGACGATGAAGTCCAGCGTGTTGAGCGCAGGATCGCCGCCCCAGGCCTCGTCGATCGCGGCGAAGGCCGAATCGACCGAGGCGATGTCCTCGACATCGCAGGGAATGACCAGCCGCGAGCCGATGCTGTCGGCGAGCGGCTTGACCCGCTTGCCCAGCGCCTCGCCCTGATAGGTGAAGGCGAGTTCGGCGCCGTGCGCGTGCAGGGTACGGGCAATGCCCCAGGCGATCGAATTCTGGTTGGCGACCCCCATGACGAGGCCGCGCTTGTTCTGCATCAAAGGGAGCATGGCGCCCTCACGCCTCCAGCTTCTTCATCACGATGGTGGCGTTGGTGCCGCCGAAGCCGAAGGAATTGGAGAGCACGCAGCCGAGGCCTGCATTGTCGATGCGCTTGCGCACGATCGGCATGTCGGCGAAGGCCGGGTCGAGCGTCTCGATATGGGCGCTCTCGCAGATGAAGTCGTTGTTGAGCATCAGCAGCGAATAGATCGCCTCCTGCACGCCGGTGGCGCCGAGCGAGTGACCGGTGAGCGACTTGGTCGCGGCGATCGGCGGGGCCTTGTCGCCCGTGCCGAAGACCTCGCGGATGGCCTCGATCTCCTTGGCATCGCCGACGGGGGTCGAGGTGCCATGCGGGTTGATGTAGTCCACCTTCGCGTTGAGGCCCTGCAGCGCCATCTTCATGCAGCGCACGGCGCCTTCGCCCGATGGCGCGACCATGTCGTAGCCGTCCGAGGTCGCGCCATAGCCGACGATCTCGCCATAGATCTTGGCGCCGCGGGCCTTGGCGTGCTCGAG
>NZ_JBMDWH010000188.1:0-8926 GCF_048595345.1 Allobosea sp. | reverse complement strand
AAGCAGCGGATCGCTCAGCGAAAACGACGTCAAATCCATGGGCGAATGCCCCCCTTGTCCATGCTCCGGCCGCATCCGCGGCTCTGATTGCGGCGCGATGCGCCGTGTTGCCGGCTCAGCCCAGCGCCTGCGCCACCGCCTTGCCGGCAGCCTCGGTGCCCAATGTTCCGCCCAGATCGCGGGTGCGGGTGCGGGCATCGCCCAGCGCCCGCTCGATCGCGGCCTCGATGCCCTTGGCCGCATCATGCTCGCCGAGATGGTCGAGCATCATGGCGCCGGACCAGATCATGCCGACCGGATTGGCGATGCCCTGCCCGGCGATATCGGGCGCCGAGCCGTGAACCGGCTCGAACAGCGAGGGGAATTCCCCGGTCGGGTTGATGTTCCCCGACGGCGCGATGCCGATGGTGCCGGTGCAGGCCGGGCCGAGATCCGACAGGATGTCGCCGAACAGATTGGAGGCGACGACCACGTCGAACCGGTCGGGATTCAGCACGAAATGCGCGGTCAGAATGTCGATATGGTATTGATCGACCGCGACATCGGGATACTGCTTCGCCATTTCCTTCACCCGCTCGTCCCAATAGGGCATGGTGATGGAGATGCCGTTGGATTTGGTCGCGGAGGTCAGCTTCCGGCGCGGGCGGCGCTGCGCCAGTTCGAAGGCGTATTTCAGCACGCGGTCGACGCCCACGCGGCTCATCACCGTCTCCTGGATGACGATCTCGCGCTCGGTGCCTGCATACATGCGCCCGCCGACCGAGGAATACTCGCCCTCGGTGTTTTCCCGCACCACGAAGAAGTCGATATCCCCCGGCTTGCGGCCGACGAGCGGGCCGGGCACGCCCGGCATCAGCCGCACGGGACGGAGGTTCACATACTGGTCGAACTCGCGCCGGAACAGCAGCAGCGAGCCCCAGAGCGAGATATGGTCCGGCACCTGTGCCGGCATGCCGACCGCGCCGAAATAGAGCGCGTCATGGCCGGAGATCCGTTCCTTCCAGTCCTCCGGCAGCATGCGGCCATGCCTGGCGTAGTAGTCGCAGGAGGAGAAATCGAACTCGTCGAGTTGAAGTTCGAAGCCGTAGCGCTTGGCGGCGGCCTCCAGAACGCGCAGGCCTTCCGGCATGACCTCCTTGCCGATGCCATCGCCCGGGATGACGGCGATGCGATAGACGCGGTTGGTGCGGCTCATGATGCGGCTCCGAAGAAGGTCGCGAACTCCTGCGCGACCTGGTCGGGCAGTTCTTCAGCGAGGTAGTGCCCACCCGGGAGGGCATGGCCGCGCACATCCTGCGCACGCTCGCGCCACAGCGCCAGCGGATCGAAGCATGTGCCGATGATGCCGTTGCCGCCCCAGAGCGCGAGCAGCGGCTGGGCGAGCTTTCGTCCGCCATCCTCGTCGTCATGGCGGATATCGATGGTCGCGGCGGCGCGGTAATCCTCGCAGGAGCCGTGGATCACGGCCGGATCGGCGAAGCAGCGCAGGTAATGCGCCAACGCTTCCCGCGCGAAGGGCGTCAGTCCGGCCGAGCCCGAGCCGCATTTCTTGCGCCAGAAGGCTTCCGGATCGGCCCCGATCATGCGCTCGGGAAAGGGCGCCGGCTGGATCAGGAAGAACCAGTGCCAATAGGCGCGGGCGAAGGCGTCGGTGGTGCCGGCATACATTTCCCGCGTCGGAGCGATGTCCAACGTGGCGAGCTTCAAAACGCGGTCGGCATGGTCGAGCGTGAGGCGATGGGCGACCCGGGCGCCGCGATCATGCGCCCCGACGAAAAAGCGCTCATGACCGAGCGCG
Source organism: Allobosea sp. (assembly GCF_048595345.1). GTDB lineage: Bacteria > Pseudomonadota > Alphaproteobacteria > Rhizobiales > Beijerinckiaceae > Allobosea. Next base: position 7,128 of record NZ_JBMDWH010000188.1, on the reverse strand, counting down.
CTCATCAACTCGGCCATGTCCTGCGCCATGGCGCGCTTGGAATACGGCGCGTGGTCGGCATCGGTCGGCGGCTTTTCGCTGTCGCCATAGCCGCGCAGATCGGCGCAGACGAGCGTGAAGCGATCCTTCAGCCGCTCGGCCACCTTGTGCCAGAGCACATGAGTCTGCGGATAGCCGTGCAGCAGCAGCAGCGCCGGCCCCTGCCCGCCCGTGCGGACGCGAATGCGCGCGCCCGAGGTTCGGACATCGAGCAGGCGGAAACCGGGAAACAGGCTGTCGGCGACAGGAACGTCGGTGATCGTCATCGAAAGGATTTCTGCAATAATCTGTTGCGGATAGCGCGAAAGCGCGGCGAGTTCTGCCGCGGATTATTACATAATCCTGATCAATGGTGGGGCACCCTCCCTTCTCCCCAAGGGAGAAGGAGCAGCCGCCTCAACCCCGCAGCGTCGCGCCGTAGCGCTTGGCCATCTCTGCGACGATCTTGCCGCCCACCGCCTCGATCTCGCTGTCGGTCAGCGTCTTTTCGGTCGGCTGGAGCGTCACGGCGAGCGCGACCGACTTCTTGCCGGCCTCGACGCCCTGGCCCTCATAGATGTCGAAGACGTTCGCGCCGGCTATCAAGGCGCGGTCGGCGTTCTGCGCGGTCTTCGCCATGTCCCCCGCCGCAACGGATTGATCGACGATGAAGGCGAAATCGCGGGTCAGCGGCTGGAAATCGGACAGAACAAGCTTGGGCTTCACCTTGGTCGGCTTGGCCTTCGGGGCCGGCAGCGCATCGAGATGGATCTCGAAGGCGACCAGCGGGCCCTTGACGTCGAGCGCCTTCAGGATGCGCGGATGCACCTCGCCGAAGCCGCCGATGACGCCCTTGGGGCCGAAGCGCAGCGTGGCCGAACGGCCGGGATGAGCCCAGGCAGGGCCTTCCGGGACGATCTGCAGGCCGCCGACCGGCACGCCGAGGCCGGCGAGCAGCGCCAGCGCATCGGCCTTGGCATCGAACACGTCGACCGGCTTGGCGGCGCCGTCCCAATGACGCCCCTGCCCCGCCAGGTGCGCCGTGCCACGCCGCAGGGCGGTGGCGGCCATCTTCTGGCCCTCCGGCTCATCGCTGAGGAAGATCTGGCCGACCTCGAACAGCGCGACATCGGGATAGCCGCGATCGGCATTGCTCTGAGCGGCGCGGATCAGGCCTGGCAGCAGAGAGGGGCGCATATCCGACAGATCGGCCGCGATCGGATTGGCGAGCGCCAAAGCCGGCGAGCCGCCACCGAACAGGGTCGCCTGATCCTTGGAGATGAAGGACCAGGTCACGCCCTCGACGAGGCCGCGCGCCGCCAGCGTGCGCTTGGCGAGCCGCGTGCGCTTCTGGAGCACGGTGAGAACGGGCTTCACCACCTCGCCTTTGATGCGCGGCAGCGGGGTGGAGACGACACGGTCGAGCCCGGCGATGCGGACGATCTCCTCGACCAGATCGGCCTTGCCACCGACATCGGCCCGCCAGGACGGCACCGAGACGGTGACGCGCTCGCCCGAGCCCGACACCGCGAAGCCGAGCGAGGTCAGCGCCTGCAGCATCTCGGCCTGCGGCAGTTCGAGGCCCGTGAGGCGCTTCACCTCGGCGAAGGGGAAGTCGATCGCGACAGGCGCGGCCGGGATCTGCCCGGCGAGGACGATCTCGGACGCTTGCCCGCCGCAGAGATCCAAGACCATGGCGGTGGCGCGTTCGAGGCCCGGAAGGGCGAAGTCCGGATCGACGCCGCGCTCGAAACGGTAGCGCGCATCGGAGTTGATGCCGAGCGCGCGGCCGGAGCGGGCGATGTTCAGCGGGTCCCAGAGCGCGCTCTCGATCAACACATCGGTGGTGGCCTCGTCGCAGCCCGAGGCCTCGCCGCCCATGATGCCGGCGAGCGATTCGACGCCGTTGTCATCGGCAATGACCACCTGCTCGCCCGTAAGCGCGTAGGTCTTGCCGTCGAGCGCGAGGATCGTCTCTCCGTCCGTCGCCCGGCGTACGGTGAGATGGCCCTTCACCTTCGCCGCGTCGAAGACGTGGAGCGGGCGGTTACGGTCCAGCGTCATGAAGTTGGTGATGTCGACCAGTGCGTTGATGGGGCGCAGCCCCACGGCGCGCAGGCGCGCCTGCAGCCAGTCCGGCGACGGGCCGTTCTTCACCCCGCGCACGAGGCGCAGCCCGAAGGCGGGGCAGAGCTTGCGGTCGTCTTCCGCAAAATCGAGCGTCACCGAAACCGGGCACGGGAAGCTGCCGCTCACCGGCTGGATCGGCGCCGTTTTCAGCGTGCCGAGGCCGGCGGCCGCGAGGTCGCGGGCGATGCCGGCCACGCCCAGCGCATCGGCACGGTTCGGCGTCACCGCGATCTCGATCACCGCATCGCCGAGCCCGGCATAGGCGGCATAGGGCTGACCGACGGGGGCATCGTCCGGCAGATCGATGATGCCGTCGTGATCCTCCGAGATCATCAGCTCGGCGGCGGAGCAGAGCATGCCGTTGGATTCGACGCCGCGGATCACGCCCTTGCCGAGTGTGATGTCCTTGCCGGGGATATATGTGCCGGGCGGGGAGAAGACGCTCTTCATGCCGGTGCGGGCATTGGGCGCGCCGCAGACCACCTGCACGGGCTCGCCGGCACCGGTATCGACCATGCAGACGCGCAGCCGATCGGCATTGGGGTGCTGCTTGGCCTCGATGACATAGGCGATGGTGAAGGGTGCCAGCGCCTTGGCCTTATCCTCGATCGCCTCGACCTCCAGGCCGACGCGCGTCAGGGTTTCGGCGATCTCCGTCACGGAGGCGTCGGTTTCGAGATGCTCTTTGAGCCAGGAGATCGTGAACTTCATCGCTAGACAGACAGGCTCGGGATCAATCGGAAATCTTGGCGGTGGTCAGGCCGGGAACGGCATCGTTCAGCCGATTGTCACCATCGGTCGCGATCTTCATCGCATTGCCGCGCCAGCTCACCTCGCCGCCGACGAATGCGTAAGCCCAGACGCCGGGAAAGGCGATGTCGCGCACCAGCATGGCGAGCGGCGTGCGCCAGTTCATGAACCAGCCCGTGCTCGCCGACAAGGCGATGTCGCCCGCATACCAGAGCCCGAGGGCCAGCAGCGGCGCGAGCCAGACCGGCAGGCCGAGCGCGGGGGCGCCGAAGGCGGCCAGAACCGCCGCCAGCAGCGGCGCCGATATCAGCTCCAGCATGAAGTAAGGCAGGAATGTCACGCGCCGCAGCCGGGCCCAGCGGAACTGGCGCTGCACCGCATCCGCCAGCCTGCGCGGGCCGAGCGGCTGCTCGAAAGGCTGGCCGACGAGATGGACATGCTTGCCCGCCGCACGCACGAGCTTGGTCGAGGCCGCATCCTCCGCGATCTCGGCGCCGAGCGCGGCAATGCCGCCATTGGCGTCGAGGAAGGGCTTGTTCCAGAGCATCGACTTGCCCTGCGCGAAGCCCATGCCCAGCGCTTCGCCGACATATTGCCAGCGCGCCTGGAACGCATTGAGAAAGGCGCACTCCACCTCGGCGCCGAAGCTCTGCGGCCGGGAGCCGGCCGGCGTCGAGCAGACGAGGCCGGTATCAGGGCGCCAGGCCGCCAGCATGCGCTGGATATAATCCTTCGGCATCAGCACGTTGGAATCGGCGAGGATGACCCAATCGGTCGTCGCCTCCTCCCAGCCGCGCACGCAGTTGTTGAGCTTGGGGTTGGCGCTGACGGGAACGTCCCCGACGATCAGCCGCACCTTCTCGGCGCCGTAGCGGCCGATCAGCTCCTCGACCAGCGGGATGATGGGGTCATGAGCGTCCGCGACGCAAAAAATCGTGCTGTAGCGCGGATAATCGAGCTCCAGCCCCGAGACGGCGGTCTCGCGGCTGAAGGCCTCGATGCCTCGCACCGGCCGCACGATCGTCACCGGCGGCAGCTCGGCGAGCAGGGCCGAACGCTCCAACGGCCGACGCAGCCGCCAGATCGCAATCGCCTGGCTGGCGAGATTGGTCGCGAGGACGAGACCGGCGGCGACCGCCGCCCAGCCCGCAGGCGTCATGCCGCCCTCCTTTGCAAGGACGCGATCGTCACGAGGACAAACCGCCCGTCAGGGTCGGCAGATCGAGCGGGCGGAAACCGTAATGCGCGAGCCAGCGCACATCCGCCTCGAAGAAGGGGCGCAGGTCAGGCATGCCGTATTTGAGCATGGCGATGCGGTCGATGCCCATGCCCCAGGCGAAGCCCTGATAGATGTCCGGGTCGAGCCCGCAATTCTTCAGCACGTTCGGGTGAACCATGCCGCAGCCGAGAATCTCCAGCCAGTCCTCGCCCTCGCCGAAGCGGATTTCGCCGCCCTTGCGCGAGCACTGGATGTCCACCTCCATCGAGGGCTCGGTGAAGGGGAAGAAGGACGGGCGGAAGCGCATCTTCACATCGTCGATCTCGAAGAAGGATTTGCAGAACTCCTCGAGAATCCACTTCAGATGGCCGAGATGGGCCGATTTGTCGATCACCAGCCCCTCGACCTGATGGAACATCGGGGTATGGGTCTGGTCAGAGTCGTTGCGATAGGTGCGGCCAGGACAGATCACCCGGATCGGTGGCTCTTGCGCCAGCATGGTGCGGACCTGCACCGGAGAGGTATGGGTCCGCAGCAGCTTGCGCTCGCCATCGGCGCCGGGCGCGAAGAAGAAGGTGTCGTGCATCTCCCGGGCCGGATGGCCGACGGGGAAGTTCAGCTTGGTGAAGTTGAGATCGTCGGTCTCGACATCCGGCCCCTCGGCGATGGCGAAGCCCATATCGCCGAAGATCGCGGTGATCTCGTCGATGACCTGGCTGATCGGGTGGATGCGCCCGCGCGACTCGGGCCCCTCCTGCACAGGCAGGGAAATATCGACGCGCTCGGAAGCGAGACGGGCCTCGAGCGCCGCCTCGCCCAGCGCCTCCTTGCGGGCAGCGATGGCGCTCTGCACGCGGTCGCGCAGTCCGTTGATCTGCGGGCCCTTCTCCTTGCGCTCCTCCGGCGTCATCGCGCCCAGGGTCTTGAGCAGGCCGGAAATCGAGCCGGACTTGCCGAGCGCGCCGATTCGGACATCCTCGACGGCAGCCTCGTTGCCTGCCGCGTCGAGCGCGGCGAGAACGTTGCGTTCCAGAGTGGCGAGATCGGTCATGAACAGTCGCAAGCGTTTGAAGGCATCAGAACCGGCGCGTTCTAGCGGGAACCACCGGCTTATGCCAGAGCGCTCCGACACTTTGCCGACAGATGCAGGAGCGCACCATGGCCGACAATACCGCGCAGAAGCGTTCGCCATCCTATCGGCTGGCGGCGCTGGACAGCGACTTCATCCTCGGCGACTCGACCCGCGGCGCCCGCTTCATGCTCGAATACCAGAAGGCCGAGGATGCGCTGAGGGCGCGCGGCGTGCTCTCGACCCTCGTCGTCTTCGGCTCTGCCCGCGTGCGGGAGGGCGATCCGCGCTATGAGGCCGCGCGGGCCTTCGCGCATCTGGCCTCGCTGCGAGGCGGCGCTCTGCGGGACGGCGAAGCGGGCCGCTACCATGTCATCGCCACCGGCGGCGGGCCGGGCATCATGGAGGCCGCCAATCGAGGGGCGGCGGAAGCCGGCGCGATTTCGATCGGCTTCAACATCACCCTCCCGCATGAGCAGGAGCCGAACGCCTTCTCGACGCCGGACCTGACCTTCCTCTTCCACTATTTCGCGATGCGGAAGATGCATCTGGCGATGCGGGCGGCCGCGCTCGTGGTCTTCCCCGGGGGCTTCGGCACGTTGGACGAGCTCTTCGAGATCATGACGCTGGTGCAGACCGGGAAAATGCCGCCGGTGCCGGTCGTCCTGTTCGATTCGGCCTATTGGAAGGGGCTGCTGAACCTCGACACGATGCGGGAGGCCGGATTCATCAGGGCGGAGGACCTGACGCTGTTCTCCTATGCCGACACGCCGGAGGAGGCGTATCATTGCATCGTCGAGACGTCCGGTGATAGCTGGAACCCGCCGGCGAACGGCAGCGTGCAGACGTAAGCTTCCACCAAAGGGGCGCGGGACCCCTCTCCTGTAAGGACAGGGGTAGCGGTGAGGTGTTGGTCCCTAGCCCAGTAAGGCGCACCGACCGGACTGCAGCTGCGGTCAGGTTACGGCCGCAGCTTCCAACGGCCGACACCTCACCCTGCCCTCTCCTTACAGGAGAGGGTTCCCCGCGCTGTCCTCGCCTCATTCAAAACCGATACAGCCAAAGAAAAAGGCCGGCGTTTCCGCCGACCTTTTCCAAATCCGTCGAAACCGGTCCGCTCAGGCGGCCTGGGCTTCCGTGCCGAGCGCGCCCTTCACGGTCTCGACCACCGCGGCGAAGGACGCCGCATCGTCGATGGCCATGGCCGACAGGGTCTTGCGGTCCAGCTCGATGCCGGCCTTGATCAGGCCGCCGATGAAGACCGAATAGGTCAGGCCGTGCTCGCGCACCGCAGCGTTGAGACGCTGGATCCAGAGAGCGCGGAACGAGCGCTTCTTGTTCTTGCGGTCGCGATAGGCGTACTGCATCGAGCGATCGACGGCCGCCTTGGCGGCGCGGATCGTGTTCTTGCGACGGCCGTAAAAGCCCTTCGCAGCCTTGAAAACCTTCTTGTGCTTGGCATGGGACGTTACGCCCCGTTTCACGCGAGCCATTTTATGATCTCCGGTGTCTCAGGTGGCGTCAGCCGTTGGGGAGGAAATACTTCTTCACGTTGGCCGCATCACCCTCGAACAGGGTGGTGGTGCCGCGGTGATTGCGGATCTGCTTGTTGGTCCGCTTGATCATCCCGTGACGCTTGCCGGCCTGGGCGTAGAGCACCTTGCCGGTACCGGTGATCTTGAACCGCTTCTTGGCGGCCGATTTGGTCTTCATCTTGGGCATTTCAGCTCCTATCGGTCATAGGCCAGCGCGCCTTGCGGCGGCTTCGGCCAAATCTTGCTTTCAGGAAGCAAAGATCGATCGCCACGGCAGCCCTTATCAGCCGGGCGATCGAAGGACGCGCGTATCGCAGAAACAGCCGCGATTGGCAAGCGAGACGTTTAGCCGGCCGGATGGGCGCGGCCGGCTCTTGACGCGGTGCGCGCCGAGAGCTTCCACACGA
>NZ_JBMDWH010000187.1:0-13299 GCF_048595345.1 Allobosea sp. | reverse complement strand
GCGCAGGGCGCCGGAGAGGAAGTTGCCGAAGATGGTGCCGACGCCGATGGCGGCGAGGCCCATGCCGAGCGAGGCGAGGCCGGCGCCGATGAACTTGGCTGCAACAGGATCCATGGTCTTATCTCCAGTGTGGAACGGTTTGAAGGGTGGGATGAACTCTCGCGAGCGCTGCGGCCTCAGTGGCCGGGATGCAGTGCGTCGTTGAGATACACGCAGGTCAGGATCGCGAAGACATAGGCCTGCAGGAAGGCGACGAGGAACTCGAGCGCGGTGAGCGCGACCGCCAGCAGCAGCGGCAGGGGCGCCAGAACGGTGGCGGCGCCGCCCGCGGCGATGAGCGCCACCACGAAGCCGCCGAACACCTTCAGGGCGATATGGCCGGCCAGCATGTTGCCGAACAGACGAAGCGACAGCGAGACCGGGCGGGAGAGGAAGGAAACGACCTCGATCAGCATCACGAAGGGCAGCAGCCAGCCGGGCACGCCCGAGGGCACGAACAGGCCGAAGAAATGGGTGCCGTGCTTGGTGATGCCATAGATCAGCACCACGGCCATCACCAGAATGGCGAAGGCGGCGGTGACGATGATCTGGCTGGTGACGGTAAAGGAGCCCGGCAGCATGCCGAGCATGTTGCTGGCCAGCACGAACATGAACAGCGAGAACACGAAGGGGAAGAACTTCATCCCTTCCCGGCCCATCACGCCGGTCAGCGTCTGCGCCACGAACTCGTAGATCATCTCGGCGAGCGACTGCAGCCGGCCGGGAACGACCGCACGCTGGCTCGAGCCGTAGATCATGATCGCGGAAACCACGGCCAGGACGATCACCATCCACAACGAGGTGTTGGTGAAGGACAGGTCGATGCCGAACGGCTTCAAGGCCACGATCGGGTGGATCTGGAATTGGTGGATCGGATCGATTCCGCCGCCGGCCGCCATCGTTTCGTCCCTTGCCGCGCGGCTGGAGCAGCCGCAATTCGCTCAATGGTCCTTCGGCACCTTGTCCGACCCGGAGGTCGGCCGCGAGCCGAGCCGATAGACGGACCGGAAGCCGGCGATGGTTCCGATCACCAGGAAGGCAATCAGCAGGAACGGAGACGTTCCAAGCCACCGGTCGCCGAAATACCCGATTAGGGCACCCGCGATGACACCGCCTGCCAGATCCGTCGCGGCGCGAAAACCGGAGGACATCGCACCCGCGAGCGCCTTGTCCTCTCCGACCGGGCCCGCGCCCGGCTTTTCGTTCGCCTCGGCCTGCCGCAAAGCCGACCTCAGCGAACCCAGTCTTGCGCGCAACTCCGAGTCTGAGGCGTTGGGATCGGGTTCGGACATGGCTTTGTCTCCGTTTTCATCGTGGAAGCGCCACGATCCGGCGAAAAACCAGTGTAACCTCGTCCAAACCCGCGCATCGAGCCGTCGTCAGCACGGCCTCCTTTATTGGGAGGCCCCCGCGCTGTCAAGGCAGGGGGATTAGGCGTAACATATTGAGAAATCTCGAAATTCGGGAGAAGTGCGTCATTCTTGCCGCAATGCGGTGCCGAATGTGGCATTTTTTCAGCCCGCGGAACGCGCTCGCGGGGCGGTATGGCGCGGCTTGGGGAACGCTGTCGCGCCTCGAGCATCGGACCGAAGAGTGGACTCCGCTTTTCGGAAGAATGCGATGCGCCACCAATATCTTAGAGTATCGTCATGGCGTCCGTCAGGACGCGCGATGCTCTAGACCGCCTCGCGGATCTGCTCGGCCGTGGCCAGATCGACCGAGACCATCTGGCTGACGCCGCGCTCGGCCATGGTGACGCCGAAGAGCCGGTCCATCCGCGCCATGGTGATCGGATTGTGGGTGATCACGATGAAGCGGGTGCTGGTCTTCTGCGCCATGTCGGCGAGCAGGTCGCAATAGCGCTCGACATTGGCGTCGTCGAGCGGGGCGTCCACCTCGTCGAGCACGCAGATCGGCGAGGGATTGGTGAGGAAGACGGCGAAGATCAGCGCCGTCGCGGTCAGGGCCTGTTCGCCGCCGGACAGAAGCGTCATCACCTGCGGCCGCTTGCCGGGCGGGCGGGCGAGGATCTCGAGCCCGGCTTCCAGCGGATCCTCCGAATCGACCAGTTTCAGCTGCGCCTCGCCGCCGCCGAACAACACGCCGAAGAGCCGCTGGAAATGGCCGTCGACGATCGCGAAGGCGGCCGTGAGCCGTTCGCGCCCTTCCCGGTTGAGCGCGCCGATCGCCTGGCGCAAGCGCCGGATCGCCTCGGTAAGGTCGTCTCTCTCGGTGGCGAGCCCCTCGCGCCGGCCGCGAATCCCGGCCAGTTCCTCCTCCGCCCGCAGATTGACCGCGCCGAGGCGCTCGCGCTCGCCCTTCAGCTGCGCGAGCCTGCGTTCGAGTTCCTCGGGCTCGGGCAGGGCGTCTCCCGCCTTGACCTCCGCGATGCCGCGCAGCCCGTGGGCGTCGCTGCCGAGCATGTCCTCGATCTGGCGCAACACGTCGAGATTGCGCTGGCGGGCGGCCTCGCGACGCGCCTCGGCTGCGGCGCGCTGCTCTCGCGCGGCCGCAAGGCCTTCCAGCGCCGCCTGCGCCTGCCGGTCGCCCTCGGCCTGCGCCGTCTCGCCCGCCGCCAGTCGTTCGTCCGCTTCCTTGCGCGCCGCTTCGCCGGCCTCGATTTCGGCGAGGAGGCGGCGCTTCTCGCTGAGGAAATGGTCCGGCGCCTCCCGCAGCGCCTGTCTTTCGGCCGCAGCCTCGCCGATGCGCCCCTTGGCCTGCATCACAGTCTGCGCGCTCGCCTCGCGGCGCCGGGTCCAGGCGGCGAGATCGGCCGCGATCGCCTGCCTGCGCTGCCGGCGCAGCTGCGCTTCGCGCGCCAGGGTCTGCTGGCGGGCGCGGGCGTCGGAGGCTGCGGCGCGGCGCTCGGCGAGTTCGGCCCGGCTTTCGAGCAGCGCTGCCTCCAGAGCCGTCGCCACCGGCAGTGCCGAGATGGCCGCGTCGTGCTCGCGCCGCTGGGCGGAGGCCTCGGCCTTGGCCTGCGCGGCGCGCGCGATGGCGTCGCCGAGCCCCGAAAGCCGTGCCGCGGTCGCCGCGGCGGCGCGCTCGGCCTGCGTCAGCGCCTCGCGCTGCTGATCGAGCCGGCGGCGGGCCTGCCGCGCGGATTCGACCGCCGCAGCCTCGCTCTGGGCGGCGACCCGCGTGCGAGCGACGCTGGATTCAAGCGCGGCGCGGGCTTCCTCCGCCCGATCGCGCGCGCTTCGCGCTTCTGCGTTCAGCGCATCGAGACGGTTGCGCTCGGCTAGCCGGCGCGCGGCGGGGGCGGGTGCATCGGCCGCGCTGGTAAAGCCGTCCCAGCGCCACAGATCGCCTTCGCGCGAGACCAGTGATTGGCCCGGCCGCAGCAGGGGGGCGAGCGCCTGCCCGGCATCGCGTGCCACGAGTCCGGTCTGGGCGAGGCGCCGGCGCAGCGCCGCGGGCGCCTCCACATGGGCGGAGAGGGGTTCGGCACCGGCCGGCAAGGGCGGATCGCCCGCCGCATCGGTTTCGCGCCAATGCGTGGGTGCGCCGGAATCCGAGGAGGCGTCGAGATCGTCGCCCAGCGCGGCGCCGAGCGCGGTTTCGAAGCCTGCTGCGACCCGTAGCGCATCGACGATCGCCGGCCAGCCTCCGTCGGCCGCGGGCGCCAGCAGCTTGGCCAGCGTCGCGACCTCGGTTTCCAGCTTTTGCGCCTTGCGATCGGCCTCGGCCAGCGGAGGCCGCAGCCGTGATTCCTGCTCGCGGGCGGCGGCGAGATCGGCGCGAGCGGTGCCGGCCCGCGAATCCGCTTCGCCCATCCCGGCCTGGGCTTCGGCGAGAGCCGCCCGCAGCGCATCGAGTTCCGTGCTCGCCAGCGTCGCGTCGAGCCGGCTGCGGTCCTGCTGCAGGCGCTCCTGCTCGCCAGCGGCGCGCGTCTCGCGCTCCACCGCCTCGCGCAGGGCGCGTTCGAGCGCGCCGCGCCGTGCCGTCAGCTCGGCCAGCGCCCCTTGCGCGGTCGCATGGCGCGCTTCTGCCGCGGCCAGCGCCGCCTCGGCTTCGCCTGCAGCGGCGGCGGCCTGCTCCGCGCCCGAGCCCGAGCCCTCCATGTCCCGCGCCAGCGTCTCGTCTTCCGCCTTGAGCCGGGCGAGGCTCTCCTCGGCGTCGCGGCCGGCATTCTCCTGCCGGGCGAGATCGGCTTCCAGCTCGGAGAGGCGCCGATCCAGCTCCTCGCCGCGGTGCCGGGCCCGCCGATCCTCGGCCTCGAGATCGTCGAGCCCGCGCTTCAGCCGCAGAGTTGCGGCCGCGGCGCTCGCCTGCGCCTCCCGCAGCGGCGCCAGCGCATGGGCGGCGACGGCTTGCGCCCGCGCGGCTTCGGCCTGCAACGCGGTCCGCTCGGCGACCAGACGCATGGCATCGTCGAGCGCCTGCTGGGCCTGCGCCTCCTGCGTGCGCGCCTCCTCGATCGCGATCAGCGCCAGAACCGCCTCGGCCCGCCGGATCTCCGAAGCGAGGCTGCGATAGCGCCCGGCCTGCCGCGCCTGCCGCTGCAGCGCCTCGACTTGCCCGTCGATCTGGCCGAGCACATCCTCCAGCCGGGTCAGGTTCTCTTCGGCGCCGCGCAGCCTCAGTTCGGCCTCGTGGCGCCGGCTGTGCAGCCCGGCGATTCCCGCCGCGTCTTCCAGGATGCGGCGGCGCGACTGCGGCTTGGCGGAGATGATCTCGCTGATCTGCCCCTGCCGCACCAGCGCGGGCGAGCGGGCGCCCGTCGCGGCATCGGCGAAGAGCAGCTGGACGTCCTTGGCCCGGACCTCTTTGCCGTTAACGCGATAGGTCGAGCCATCTTCCCGCTCGATCCGGCGGGTGACTTCCAGAACATCGGTTTCGTTGAAGGCGGCGGGGGCCTTTCGGTCGCCATTGTCGAGGGTCAGCGCGACTTCGGCCATGTTGCGGGCCGGGCGCTCGCCGGAGCCGCCGAAGATGACGTCGTCCATCCCGGCGCCGCGCATGTTTTTGAACGAGCTTTCGCCCATCACCCAGCGCAGGGCTTCGACGAGGTTGGACTTGCCGCAGCCATTGGGCCCGACGACGCCGGTCAGCCCCGGCTCGATCGGAAATTCGGTCGGCTCGACGAAGGTCTTGAACCCGGCGAGCTTGAGGCGCGTCAGCTGCATGAAGGCTGCCTTCCTTCTCCCCCTCGCAGTCGGCTGTTGCCGCCTTTGACGCTATGAGCTGCCCATATCGAGCAAGCCCGAAATGCCGGGGAGAGGGGAAGGACGCGCCGCCCCCTCACTTCGCCAGCAGCGGCTCCAGGATCTTGTCGAACTCCGCGATCGAAATGGCACCGGAAACCTTCTGGCCGTTGACGAAGAAGGTCGGCGTCGAGTCGACGCCGGCCTTGGCGCCGCCATCCTTCACCTTGACGATGGCGTCGTAGATGTCCTGCCGCTTCAGGCAGGCCTCGAAGGATTCCTGGCTGTAGCCGGCCTGCTTGACCAAGCCCGACAGCGCGTCGACCGGCTTGTCGACGAAGGCCCAGTTCTTCTGCTGGGCGAAGAGCAGGTCCGTCATCGGGTAGTATTTCTCGTTGCCGTTGCAGCGCGCCAGCATAAAGCCGGCGGTGGCGAGCGGGTCGAGCGGGAATTCGCGCAGCGTGAAGCGGATCTTGCCCGTGTCGATATATTTCTTCTTGAGTTCGGGCCAGGTCGTCTCGTGGAAATGCGCGCAATGCGAGCAGGTCATCGAGGCATATTCGACCACGCTGACCTTGGCGTCGGCCGGGCCGAGCCAGACATCGCCGAGCGGGCCGGCATCGGGCAGCTTCGTCTGCGCCTGGGCGGTGCCGGTGGCGGCGAAACCCGCACCCAGCAGCACGGCGGCGATCCCGGCAGTGCCGGTAAGGAGCTGGCGCCTGTTGGTCATCGTAGAGGGTTCCTCGAAAAGCAGCTTGGTTGCAGCGGGAGCTATAGAGGCCGCTCGATTGTGGCAAGAGCGCATCGGCCCTTGCGGCGCTTCGCTCACGAAGCCGTGTCGGACCCAGGCTGGGCCCGCAGCGCCACCGCCTTGCCGAGCCGCGCCAGCGCCTCGCGCAGCCCCTCGTCCTCGACGCACGCGACCTGCCGCTCCACCGCCGCCGCGGCGGCCGGGGCGAGTACAGGCGCCGACGGCTTGGGCTGAGGCGGGGCGACGGGCCCCTGCTTGAGCACGAGCTTGCCGACCGCCCGCCAGCCCAGATGCGTATTGACCCGCTCGACCACCAGCGGCCCCAGCTGTTGCATCTCCAGTGCGAAGGCCCCCTCGACGCGCACCACCAGCGTCGCTGGGTCGGAGGTCTCGCCGGGCGCCGGCCGGCGCTTGGGCCAGTCGATCTTGAGCGGGCGCGTGCGCAGGGCCAGTCTTTCGCCGACGATCTCGGGCCAGAGGGTCACGATCGAGCGCCCCGCGAAGCCCTGCGCGGCGAGCGCGGGGGCGATGCAATCCTCGATCAGTTCGGCGAGCGGCTTGGCGACCATCGCGGCATTGTCGGCGCTTCCGGCTCATCATACAAGACGAAGGCAAGCCGGGCGAGGGCTGGCTGGGGGGACTTCGTCATGCGTCGAATGCTGGCCGCACTCGCGGTGATCGGGCTCGCCTGCGCGCCTGCCAACGCCATGGACATTGGCCAGAAGGGCTCGGCTGCGCTGCTGAGCGGGCCGATCAAGGACGGCGACGAGTTCAAGCTGCGGGATTTCCTGGCGAGGCCCGAGGCCGCGGCGATCCGCGTGATCTATCTCGACAGCCCCGGCGGGCGCATCTACCCGGCCCGCGAAATGGCGCGCCAGATCCGGGAGAAGGGGCTGGCCACCGTCGTCGATGCCAGCCGCGCCCGCTGCGAGAGCGCCTGCACGGGCCTCTTCGTCGCCGGCACGCGCCGGCTCTATATCAACGCCGGCGCGATCGGCGATGGCGACGCGAAGACGAAGCGCGGCCTCGGCTTCCACGAAGGCAATGTGCTGCACAACACCGGGCGCCATGGCTATTCCGGCGCCGCCACCTCTGCGATGGTCAATATCTATTACGAGATGGGCGTGCCCGGCGCCGCCTCGCTGATCACCAAGGCGGAATACAACACCATGCACCACGTCTCGGCCCAGACGGCCTTGTCGCTGGGGATCGCGACGGCGCTGTCAGGCCCCTGATTCCCGGCGCGCCATCGTCACGAAAAGCGCGCTTGCCCGGCCGGCGGGACGCGCTACATCGACGTCATGACCGCCCCCGACGCCGCCGATCTTCTCGCCTGGTATGACCGCCATCGCAGGGCGCTGCCATGGCGCGCCACAGCCGGCGCGAAGGCCGATCCCTACCGCGTCTGGGCCTCCGAGATCATGCTGCAGCAGACGACGGTCGCGGCGGTGAAGCCCTATTATGAGCGCTTCATGGCTCGATTCGCGACCGTGCAGGCCCTGGCCGCGGCTCCGAGCGAGGAGGTGATGCAGGCCTGGGCGGGCCTCGGTTATTATTCCCGTGCCCGCAACCTGCATGCCTGCGCCAAGGCCGTGGTCGAGCAGCATGGCGGGCTCTTTCCCGACACCGAGGAGGCCTTGCGCGCCTTGCCCGGCATCGGCGCCTATACGGCCGGGGCCGTGGCGGCCATCGCCTTCGACCGGCCGGCGGCGGCGGTGGATGGCAATGTCGAGCGGGTGATGACCCGTCGCTTCGCGATCGAGGCGGAATTGCCGGGCGCTCGCCCGCTGGTGCGCGACAAGGTGCTGGCGATGCTGCCGCCGGGCCGGCCCGGCGATTTCGCCCAAGCCCTGATGGATCTGGGCGCCACCATCTGCACGCCGCGCAACCCCGCCTGCGGGCTCTGCCCCTGGCGCGAGCCCTGTGTCGCCCGCGCCGAGGGCACGCAGGAGAGCTTTCCGCGCAAGGCGAAGAAGAAGGCCGGAGCGATGCGCTATGGCGCCGCCTTCGTGCTGACTCGTGCGGACGGTGCGGTTCTGCTGCGCACCCGCCCGGCCAAGGGCCTGCTCGGCGGCATGGCCGAGGTGCCGACCAGCGAATGGCGCGCCGATTACGAGCTGGACGGCGCGGCGCAGGACGCGCCGGTGCCGCTGCGCTGGACGCAAGAAGCCGAGCCCGTGCGCCACGTCTTCACGCATTTCCCGCTGGAGCTGACCGTCTTCACCGGCGCGGTGCCGCCGGGGACTCAAGCGCCTGCCGGCATGCGATTTACGCCGCTGGGGAGACTGGGCGAGGAGCCTCTCTCCGGCGTCATGGTCAAGGTGCTGGCGGCGGCGGGGCTCAGGCCGCCGCCATCTGTGCCCTGATCTCGCCGCGCAGCATGTCGAGCAGCATCGGCTTTCCATCGCGCTCGACATGCCAGAAGGTCCAGCCATTGCAGCTCGGCAGGCCCTGAACCAGCGCACCGACCTTGTGGATCGAGCCGATGGCGGGACCGACCGAAAGCGTGCCATCGGCACGGATCACAGCGGAATGGCGCCGCCTGTCGTCGAAAACGGTTTCGCCGGCCTTCACCAGCCCGGCCTCGACCAGAGCGAGGAAGGGCACGCGCGGCTCGCTGCGCTTGGAGGGCGCGGTCGCGAAAGCCTCGGGCGGGAGGGGTGTCACCCCGGCGATGCGCTCGCGCGCCGCCTTGGCATAGACCGGATCGCGCTCCAGCCCGATGAAGCGGCGGCCCAGCGCCTTGGCGACGGCGCCCGTCGTGCCCGTGCCGAAGAAGGGATCGAGCACCACGTCGCCGGGATTCGAGGCCGAGAGCAGCACCCGGGCGAGCAGGGCTTCCGGCTTCTGCGTCGGGTGGACCTTAGCACCCTTATCGTCCTTCAGGCGCTCGTCACCGGTGCAGAGCGGCAGATACCAGTCCGACCGCATCTGAAGGTCGTCATTGCCGCCCTTGAGCGCCTCGTAATGGAAGGTGTATTTCGAGGCTTCGCCGCGCGCCGCCCAGATCAGCGTCTCATGCGCGTTGGTGAAGCGCCGGCCACGGAAGTTCGGCATCGGATTGGCCTTGCGCCAGACGATGTCGTTCAGCATCCAAAAGCCGAGATCCTGCAGGATCGTGCCGACGCGGAAGATGTTGTGGTAGCTGCCGATGACCCACAGCGCCCCGTCCGGCTTCAGCACGCGCCGCGCGGCGCCGAGCCAGGCCCTGGTGAAGGCGTCGTATTCGGCGAAGGAGGCGAATTTGTCCCAGTCGTCGTCCACGGCGTCGACGAGGCTGTCGTCAGGCCGGCGCAGATCGCCGCCGAGCTGGAGATTGTAAGGCGGGTCGGCGAAGACCAGGTCGACACTGGCCGGAGGCAGGGCCTCCATCGCGGCGACGCAATCGCCGAGCAGGACCTGGTCGAGCGGCAGCTCGACATCTGTCCCGAGAGGGTGGTGAAGACCCTTGGTCTTCATCCGGGCCCCCAGCGCAGGCCGTCCGGTACGCGAAACCTGAATCCGGACGGGAGCGCTGGCGGTCCCGGTACGCGAGATACCCATGACGCCAAGACCGTTACGCAACTTCAACGAGGGCGATATTGGTCAGGCAGGGTAAAAGCCCGGTTTCCGGTTTGAAAAAAATGCGTCCCATTCTGGGGCTGCAGCTTTTGCCTAGCCCTTTGCCCAAAAAGGACAATTTCCTAAGCGCGGGTTAATGGGCCGAGGCAGCCGGGCTGAGGGCAGCGCGTCGTCCCCCTCTTGCAGCCGTCTCCTCAGCCCTCATCCTGAGGAGCGCTCCGCAGGAGCGCGTCTCGCAGGATGCTCCAGATGGTTGAGGAGCCTCGACAACCATCCCTCGAGACGCCACTGCGCGGCTCCTCAGGATGAGGGCTCAGCACGAAAAACTATTGCCGCGACCACACGCCCTTCACCGGCGCGAAGGAATAGCGGTGCTCGGGGCAGGGGCCGTGCTCGGCGATGGCGCGCCGATGCTGGGGCGTCGCGTAGCCGACATGGGCGGAGAAGCCATAGGCCGGAAAGCGCCGGCACAGCCGCGCCATCATCCGGTCGCGCGTCACTTTCGCCACGATCGAGGCGGCGGCGATGGAGGCCACCTGCCCGTCGCCCTGAATGATCGCCTCGCAGCCGCAGCTCAGGAGCGGCGGATCGTTCCCATCGACCAGCACATGCAAGGGTGCGAGCGGCAGGGCCGAGACGGCGCGGCGCATCGCCAGCAGCGTCGCCTGACGGATGTTGATGCGGTCGATCTCGGTCGCGCTCGCGCTGGCGACGCTGACGGCGAGAGCCTTGTCCATGATCTCGCCGAAGAGTTCCTCGCGAATCGCAGCCGGCAGCTTCTTCGAATCGTCGAGCCCGGCCGGCACGCGCTCCGGATCGAGAATCACCGCCGCGGTCACCACCGGCCCCGCCAGCGGCCCGCGCCCGACCTCGTCGATCCCCGCGAGAGGCCACAGGCCTCGCGTGATGGCGAGCGTCTCGCGGGTGAAGTCAGCGGGCATGGCGGGCTTATGCAACGGATCGCGAGGTGGGGCCAGAGGCGAGCATGTCCTCCTCCGTTTAACGCACACCGCTGTCATTGTCGGGCCTGTCCCGACCATCCACGTCTTCGCTGGTCGAGAGCCGTGTTCGAGACGTGGATGCTCGCCACAAGGGCGAGCATGACGGTATCGTCCCCCTTAAAACAAACTCAGCTGCGCCTTTTCCTTCTCCGGCTTGACGAACAGGTCCGTCCGCAGCCGCTTGCGCGCCGTGTTGAAGCCGATCCGCTCGGCCGCCAGCTCGAAGCGTCGGCCGATCATCCAGGCATAGGGACCGGAGCCGACCATGCGCTGGCCCCATTGCGAATCATAGTCCTTGCCGCCGCGGGTCGAGCGCACCAGAGACATCACATGGCGCAGCTTGTCGGGATGGTGGGTCAGCAGCCATTCCTGCACGATGTCGCGCACCTCCAGCGGCAGCCTGAGCAGGACATAGCCCGCCTCCTGCGCGCCCGCCGCCTTGGCCGCGTCCAGGATGCGCTCGATCTCGTGCTCGTTGATCGCCGGCACGATCGGCGCGACCAGCACCGTCACCGGAATGCCGGCTTCCGACAGCTTGCGGATCGTCTCCAGCCGCTTGGCGGGCGATGCGGCCCGCGGCTCCATGCCGCGTGCCACCTTGGGGTCCAGCGTCGTCACCGAGATCGCGACCTTGGCGAGGCCCTTCGCCGCCATCGGGGCGAGCAGGTCGATGTCCCGCTGCACCAGCGCCGATTTCGTCACGATGCCGACGGGGTGGTTGAAGCGTGCCAGAACCTCCAGCACCTCTCGCATGATCCGGAACTTCTTCTCGATGGGCTGATAGGCGTCGGTATTGGTGCCGATCGCGATGGTGCGCGGCTGATAGCCGGCGGCGGAAAGCTCCTTTTCCAGCAGCGCGGCGGCGTCCGGCTTGGCGGTCAGCTTGCTCTCGAAGTCCAGCCCCGGCGAGAGGCCGAGATAGGCGTGGCTCGGCCGCGCGAAGCAGTAGACGCAGCCATGCTCGCAGCCGCGATAGGGGTTGATCGACCGGTCGAAGGAAATATCCGGCGAGTCGTTCTTGGTGATGATCGTGCGCGCCTTTTCATAGGCGATCTCGGTCTTGAAGGGCGCGAGCTCGCCCAGCGAGCCCCAGCCATCATCCTCGGCGAGGCGCTGCTCGGTCTCGAAGCGCCCGCCGGGATTGATCGTCGCGCCGCGCCCGCGCCGCCGCTCGGGATCGATGCGATGGCCGGCATGGGCGAGGGGATCGGCCGGCGCGACCCGCAGCGCCGCCGACACCGTCTCGCCGTCCTGCCGTCGCAGAGGCTGGGCAGCTGCCTTGGGCCGTGAGGTCGGTCTGGCCTGAATCATCGCTCTTGTTCCATGCGACAGCCGAGTCGCCGCTTTTTCGTGCTGCTCAATGTGAACATAGTAGGAACATTTGGCAAGTGACAGGATTGCGACATGGTGCGCTGCGGCATAGAGGTTGACGATGCTCACAGCCGTCATCCGTGCGCCGGGTCAGCCACAAGCGCTCGCCGCGACCTTCGCGGTGCTGATCCCGGCCGTGGCGGACGGGTTCTTCGGCCATGCCGTCGTGGTCGATCCTGTCGGGAGCCCGCAGATCGAGCGCCTCGCCGATGCGACCGGGGCGAGTTATCTGCGCGCCGCCAGCGGCGAGGGGTGGAATCTGGGCGCCCAGCAGGCGCGCGGCGACAATCTGCTGTTGCTCGATGCCGGCGATGTTCCGCAACCCAACTGGGTGCAGGTCCTCGAGCGGCATTTGCTGCTGCACCCGCTCACTCCCGCGATCCTGCCCGCCACGGGCGTGGCGGCGGCACTGCGGGAGCGGGCGGGGATTTCCTTCGGCGGACGGCGCTTGCGCGCCGGCTTGCTGGCGCCCAAGGCGATGGTGCTGGCCGGCCGGCTCGGCCGTGCGCCGGTGCTGCTGCCCGTGCGCCGCGAGCGCGCCGTGTAGCTCACCGCGCAGCCGGAAGGAGGCGGGCCGGCTGCCGCCTCAGTGTGAGGCGGGCCGCACGTCGATCGCGTCCGCCAGCGTCGCCTTCTTGCCCTTGATCGCCGCATAGGCCTGCCAGGCCAGGAACAGCCCGAGGATCGTCAGCAGCGTCGCGCTGATCGGGTGCTCGAAGAAGGTCATGAAGCTGCCGCGGCTCAGCAGCATCGAGCGGCGGAAATACTCCTCCAGCATCGGTCCCAGGATGAAGCCCAGCATCAGCGGCGCCGGATCGAAGGAAAGCCGCATCATGATGTAGCCGATCAGGCCGAAAGCGGCGGTGGTGTAGATGTCGTGCAGGCTGTTGTTGATGCTGAAGGTGCCGATGCAGCAGAAGAACAGGATCGACGGGAACAGCACGTTGTACGGGATCTTGAACACCGAGAGCCAGAAGCGCACCAGCGGCACGTTGAGCAGCAGCAGGAAGCAGTTGCCCATCCACATCGAGGCGACGAGGCCCCAGAACAGGTCCGGATGCTTGGCGATCATGTTCGGCCCGGGCTGGATGCCCTTGATGATGAAGGCCGCCATCATCAGCGCCATCACCGCGTTCTCCGGGATACCGATGCTCATCAGCGGGATGAAGCTGGTGCGCGCCGCCGCCTCGTCCGCCGCCGCCTGGCCGGCGACGCCCTCGATCGCGCCCTGGCCGATCTCGTCCTTGTACTTGCTGACCTTCTTGTCGAGGCCGTAGGCCGCGAACTGGGCGATCACCGGCCCGCCGCCGGGCAGGATGCCGAGCAGCGAGCCGACGGCCGAGCCGCGCAAGGCGCTCGGAATGATGCGCTTGAATTCGGGCCAGGTGGGCATGAGCTTGATTGCGCCGTTGAAGGGCGTGCGCTCCTC
>NZ_JBMDWH010000186.1:0-4292 GCF_048595345.1 Allobosea sp. | reverse complement strand
GGTTCGCACCTCGCTCGACGAGAAGGCGATGAAGAGCAAGGTCAAGTCGGCCGCCCGCAAGGCGATCCGCAACATCGGCTACGAGCAGGACGGCTTCCACTGGAAGAAGGCCAAGATCGACGTGCTGCTGCATCCGCAGTCCGCCGACATCGCGGTCGGCGTGGACGAGGCCGGCAACAAGGATGTCGGCGCCGGCGACCAGGGCATCATGTTCGGCTATGCCAGCCGTGAGACGCCCGAACTGCTGCCCGCCCCGATCTATTATGCGCACAAGATTCTCGAGACGCTGACGCTCGCCCGCAAGAAGGGCGAGGGCGACGCCGCCAAGCTGGGCCCGGACGCCAAGAGCCAGGTCACGGTCAAGTACGAGAACGGCAAGCCGGTCGGCGTCACCCAGATCGTGCTTTCCACCCAGCATCTGGACGAGACCCTGACCTCGGCGGACGTTCGCAAGATCGTCGAGCCCTATATCCGCCAGGCCCTGCCCGATGGCTGGATCTCCAAGGAGACCGTCTGGCATATCAACCCGACCGGCAAGTTCGTGATCGGCGGTCCCGACGGCGATGCCGGCCTGACCGGCCGCAAGATCATCGTCGACACCTATGGCGGCGCGGCACCCCATGGCGGCGGCGCCTTCTCGGGCAAGGACCCGACCAAGGTCGACCGCTCGGCCGCCTATGCGGCACGCTACCTCGCCAAGAACGTCGTCGCGGCCAAGCTCGCCGATCGCGCCACGATCCAGCTCTCCTACGCCATCGGCGTCGCCAAGCCGCTGTCGATCTATGTCGACCTGCATGGCACCGGCAAGGTGGACGAGGCGAAGCTGGAGGAGGTGCTCGGCACGCTGGTCGATCTGTCGCCCAACGGCATCCGCAACCATCTCGGCCTCAACAAGCCGATCTACGCCAAAACCTCGGCCTACGGCCATTTCGGCCGCAAGCCCGGCCGCGACGGCTCCTTCTCCTGGGAGAAGACCGATCTCGTGGACGCTCTCAAGAAGGCCGTCGCCTGAGACAGCGCTTTCGCTTGAAGAGACGAAGGCCGGAGCCGATCGCTCCGGCCTTTTCATTTTGCTTCAGGCATTCTATCCGCCCCGTCATCCGAGGCGGAGCGAGTCCCGGATCGGCGCGGCCGAAGCCGCTTGGCCGGGATGACCTGGGTTCCTGCGAGACGATCCCGAATGACCGACAATCCCGACCACGACGACCGCGCCTTCTTCGGTCGCCGCAAGGGCAAGGCGCTGCGCGACGGGCAAAGCCACCTGATCGAGCATGTTCTGCCGCGCCTGCGCCTGCCCGAGGGCGAGATCGGCGACCTTGAGGCGCTGTTTCCCGGCCCGGTCGAGGCGGTGCGGCTCGAAATCGGTTTCGGCGGCGGCGAGCATCTCCTGATGCGCATGCGTGAGAGCCCGCAGATCGGCTTCATTGGAGTCGAGCCCTTCATCAACGGCATGGCCAAGCTCCTGGCCGTCGCGGACAGGGAGGGCCTGACCAATATCCGCGTCTGGGATGGCGATGCGGCCCTGATGCTGCCGCGCCTGCCCGCCGGCAGCCTCGATGCGATCGATCTGCTCTATCCCGATCCCTGGCCCAAGCGCCGCCAGCGCAAGCGCCGCTTCGTCTCGGAGCGCACGCTCGCCCTGCTGGCCCGCGCCCTGCGGCCGGGCGGGCGCTTCCGCTTCGCCAGCGATATCGACGATTATGTCGGCTGGACGCTATCGCGCCTGCTGGACTCGCCCGATTTCGACTGGAGCGACGAGCGGGCCGATGATTGGCGCCGCCCCTATCCGGGGTGGATCCGCACCCGCTACGAGGCCAAGGCGGTCCGCGAGGGCCGGGTGTCGAGCTATCTCACGGCGCTGCGTCGCGCGCCTTGAGAAAGCCGAGCACCCGCTCCGCGGTGCTCCTGCCGATCTGCTGGAAGCTCTGCTGCGCCCGCTCCAGCGCCGCATCCGACTTGCCGAGATCGCGCCGCAGCGAGATCAGCGCCGCGGTCGTCTCCCAGCTCCAGTCGAGGGCGCGGCTCACCAGCAGCACCGCCTCGCGGTCGGGGCCCATCAGGGTCTGTTCGGCGGCGGGCAGGCTCAGCCCCGCGAGCAGGCCGAAGCCGCAGATGGCGTGTTCCAGCTTGGCCTCGCGCGCGGCCTCGCGCAGCTGCGCCTCGTCGAGGTGGCCTGCGGCCTGCAGCGCCCTGACCTCGGCCAGAGCCAGCCCGAGCGAGGCGAGTTCGACGGGCACGGCCTTGGCCGCGGCCACCGCCTCGGCGCCGCGCTCCACCGCATGTTCGACCGCTTTGGCGAAGCCGGGCCTGACGGCCCGGTCGAGGCGCCGACGCGCCGCGAGCTTGGCGAGGGCCATCAGCTGCTCGGCCAGCTCCGCCGGCAGGTCGCCGCGCTGGCCCAGCGTGGCCTGCAGCACCTCGTCCTGGCCGGCGCGCATCACCAGCACGCCCATGCCGTGGCGCGAGAAGCGCGCGGTGCGATTGGCCGCGACCGCATGGGTCACGACGCGCCCGCCCCGCAGGATCAGGAAATCGGTCACGCTTTCGCGCAGATGGGGGCGCTCGGAAATCGCCAGCATGTGGTCGCGGCCCTTGGCGGCCGAGACGGCGACGAGGTCCTGATCGCTCAGTCGCGGCGAGCGCAGGAGAACGGGGCGGGCGACGGCGATCTCGTCCAGCGCCAGCGGGCGCACGACGGCAGGCGGCGCATTGGGGATGGGCGCCAGTCTTTCGGCGAGTTCCATGCGGGCGCGCAGCTCGATCGCGCGCGAGAGCCGCCCGATGACGACGTCGAAGACCCCAATCTGCTCTTCGTCCATCTGCGAGGCGGTCGCGAGAAACAGATCGGTCAGGTTCGCGATCATGAGCTCGCGCTCATGGCCCGTACCGTTCCCCATCGTCGTCTCGAGGTCGCGCAGCAAGGCGCCGACGGCCATCATGCAAACTCCCATGCACAGCTTCGACGGCCAGTTTCGCATGGAAGGATGACCAGCCCGTTAGCGTCCGCCCCGCCTGTCTCGCATCGGGCGCGCGCCGTCAGCCTTGCATCTTGGCGCGATGCGGACTAAAGAGCGGGCCAACAGCTCTGGTATCGGTCTAGGCCGATGATCAAGAGCGGGCCCGCCGGCCCGCTCTTTTTTGTTGGCTTCGACCCTGCCGGGACACCTGCGGTCCGGCCATGGACGAACCGATGAACGAAGAACACAACCCCGCCCCCGCCACTGACGCTCCCGAGGCGCGCATCGTCGTCGAAAGCGGCGTCGCCTCCCGTGTCGCGGCCATCGTCGAGCCTGCGATCGAGGACCTCGGCTATCGCCTCGTGCGCGTGCGCATCAACGGTCAGAACGGTTGCACCGTGCAGATCATGGCTGAGAAGCCGGACGGCACGATGAATGTCGAGGGCTGCGAGGAGATCAGCCAGGCGATCTCGCCGCTGCTCGATGTCGACGATCCCGTGCAGACCGCCTACCATCTCGAGATCTCGTCGCCCGGCATCGACAGGCCGCTGGTGCGGGCCTCCGATTTCGAGCGCTGGGCCGGCCATCTCGCCAAGATCGAGATGAGCGAGCCCGTCGGCGGCCGCAAGCGCTATCGCGGCATCCTGCGCGGCACGGACGGCGTGAACGCGCTGCTCTCGCGCGACGACGCCAAGAGCGACGAGGAGCGCGACGTCGGCGTGCCGATGGCGCTGATCGGCGAGGCGCGGCTGGTGCTGACCGACGCGCTGGTCACCGAATCCCTGCGCCGAGGCAAATCCGGGTTGCCGCCCGAAATGCCGGCGGCCGACGACATCGCGGCCCCGAAGAAGGGCCGAGGCAAATCGCTGGGGCCGCGCCCCGGCACCAAGAGCGGACCGGCTCCGCACCAAACCGATACGGAAGAGGAGTGAGCGCCATGGTGGTCGCCGCCAACAGGCTGGAATGGCTGCAGATCGCGGATGCGGTCGCCCGCGAGAAGTCGATCGACCGGCAGATCGTGCTCGACGCGATGGAAGACGCCATCGCGCGCGCCGCTCGCTCTCGCTACGGCGCCGAGACCGACGTCCATGCCGAGATCAACACCAAGACCGGCGAGCTTCGCCTCGCCCGCCATCTCCAGGTCGTCGAGACTGTCGAAAACCCCGCCATCGAGATCACGGTCGACGAGGCCAAGCGCCACAACCCGGCCGCCCAGGCCGGCGACATCATCGCCGATCCGCTGCCGCCCTTCGATTTCGGCCGCATCGCCGCCCAGTCGGCCAAGCAGGTCATCGTCCAGAAGGTCCGCGAGGCCGAGCGCGACCGCCAGTACGA
>NZ_JBMDWH010000185.1:0-14817 GCF_048595345.1 Allobosea sp. | reverse complement strand
GTGTGGACGGACGGGGCGTGCTCCGGAAACCCCGGCCCCGGCGGCTGGGGGGCGATCCTGTCCTATAACGGGGTCGAGAAGGAGCTCTCCGGTGGCGAGCCGCAGACCACCAACAACCGCATGGAGCTGATGGCGGCCATCGCGGCGCTGGAGGCGCTGAAGCGCCCCTGCACCGTCGCGCTCCACACCGACAGCCAGTATCTTCGCCAGGGCATCACCGGCTGGATCCATGGCTGGAAGAAGAATGGCTGGCGCACCGCCGACAAGAAGCCGGTGAAGAACGCCGAGCTCTGGCAGCGCCTCGACGCCGCGCTCGGTCAGCACAAGATCGAGTGGAAATGGGTCAAGGGCCATGCCGGCGACGAGAGGAACGAGCGGGCCGACGCCCTCGCGCGCGCTGGGATGGCGCCGTTCAAGCCGGGGCGCTGACGCCTGAAGCGCCGTGGGCGATCCGGTCGAGGGTCCAGAGAAACGTCGGCGCTCCGTGCAGGATTACCTCGCTGTCGCGCTGGAAGCCTGCGCGTTGCAGCACCTTCGCCGATGCGGGGTTAGCCGGCCGTACGAGGCCGATCACGGGCGCGGCGCCCAACTGCCCGAACGCGGCCGACAGCGCCGCCTGAACGATCTCCCCGGCAAATCCCTGGCCCCAAGCAGAGGGGTGCAGGTGATAGGAGAGGTTGAGGCCTGTGAAGCTCTCGCTCACGGTGACGCCGCCGAAGCCGATAAGACGGCCTTGGTGGAGGACAGCCCAGCGGCCGAAGCCATGTTGCTCCCAGTGGGCCATGTCCTTCGCGAGCCGCGCGGCGCTTGCCTCCGGCGTGTCGGGCGTCGGGTCCGGCCGATGGGCGACGAGCGCCGGGAGGCTAAACAGCTCCGTGACGAACGGGAGGTCTCCCGTTGCGGGGATGCGCAGGCTCAGGCGTTCCGTCTGTCGCCCCGACAGTGAGGAAAGTTCGGGAGCGGTCGTCATCGTCTGTCGTTCTCGCAAGAGTCTAGACATGGCTCACGGCCTAGGCGCATGCAAGCAGGCAGCGCGCACGCCAGCCAGGAGCAGCAGCCACGGCCGTTAACCATCCGCTCACCATGATCCGAGACATTTGCCTCAAATGCCCCGCAGGCCGGAACGGCGTGGGGCGCCGGCGGATTGTCTCGGCATCACGGAGGGTCGTTCGATGTCGTTTCGCATTCCTCTCGATCTCTGGCTCTGGCTCGCCGTCGCGGCCAATCTGGCCGTCACAGCCGCGCTCTACGCCAATCCGCTCGCCACATTCGGCTGACCTGCGATTTCGCGCCGAGGGCGGTTGCCGCTGGGAAATCGCCATGTCATAGGGCGAGCGGGTGCGCGGCCCGCGAGGGGCCGGCAGGTTGAGGGCATCGGTCGGGCCGCCGGTGCGGAAAATCCTGTTGCCAGGAGTCTGCTCCCCGTGACCTCGCCCCGCCCGACCTCCGCTCTGCGCGCCTTTCTCGGCAATGAAGCCGCCGCCGGCCTGCTTCTGATGGCCAGCGCCGCGCTGGCGCTGATCGTCGCCAATTCACCGCTCGCGCCTGGCTATTTCGCCGCGCTGTCCGCCTATCTCGGCCCGCTCAGCCTGCTGCACTGGATCAATGACGGGCTGATGGCCCTCTTCTTCCTGCTCGTCGGGCTGGAGATCAAGCGCGAGCTGCTCGATGGCCGTCTGCGCACCTGGCCGGACCGCATCCTGCCGGGCATCGCCGCACTCGGCGGCATGGCCGGCCCGGCGCTGGTCTATGTCGCCGTGAACTGGCACTCGCTTGGGACGCTGCGCGGCTGGGCGATTCCCGCGGCGACGGACATCGCCTTCGCGCTCGGCGTTCTCGCTCTGCTCGGCAGCCGCGTGCCGATCTCGCTCAAGGTGTTCCTGACGGCGCTCGCGATTATCGACGATCTCGGCGCGGTCGTCATCATCGCGCTGTTCTACACCGGCGGCCTGTCGCTGCCGATGCTGGCGGGCGCGGCCGTGACGCTGGCCGTCCTGATCGGGCTCAACCGCGCCGGCGTCACGCGGCTTTCGCCCTATCTGATGCTGGGCGTGCTGCTGTGGGTCTTCACCCTGAAATCGGGCGTGCACGCCACCATCGCCGGGGTGCTGCTGGCTCTGACGATTCCGCTGCGCCCCAGCGCCGGCAAGCCGGACGATCCGCATTCGCCGCTGCACCGGCTCGAACACGGCCTGCATCCCTGGAGCGCGTTCCTCGTGGTGCCGATCTTCGGCTTCGCCAATGCGGGCGTCTCGCTGAGCGGCGTCAGCCCGCAGATGCTGCTCGACCCGGTGACGCTCGGCGTGGCGCTGGGCCTGTGGCTCGGCAAGCAGATCGGCGTCTTCGGCACCGTCTGGCTGACGGTGCGGATGGGCTTCGCCCAGCGCCCGGCACAGGCCGGCTGGATGCAGATCTACGGCATCTCACTGCTCTGCGGCATCGGCTTCACCATGAGCCTGTTCATCGGCCTGCTGGCCTTCGCCGGCATGCCGGCGCTCGAAGCCGAAACCAAGATCGGTGTGCTGATCGGGTCGCTCGCCTCGATGGCGCTGGGCGCGCTCGTGTTGCTGCTCGCCCCGGCGCGACGAGCGAACTAAGGCACCGCCTCGAGCGTCAGCCCAGAGGCTGGCGGTAGATGATGAAGCCGGGCTTGTCGGCCACCTTGTCGTAGAGCGCCTGTCCCTGCAGGTTGCTCTCATGCGTCATCCAGTAAACGCGGAAGCAATCGTTCTCCCGCGCCATCTGGTTGACCGCCGCGATCAGCTTGCGGCCGATGCCGCCGCCGCGCGCCTCGGCCACCGTGAAGAGATCTTGCAGATAGCAGATGTTCTTCTCGTTCCAGGTGCTGCGGTGGATGACCCAATTGACCATCCCGAGCGCGACCCCGTCCCGCTCGGCGAGGAACCCGCCCATCGGCTCGTCGCCGCCGGTGAGGCGTGAGAAGGTTACGTCGTCGACTCCGGCCGGAACCTTCGCGTTGTAGAAATCGAGATAGCCGCGCCAGAGGCCGAGCCACGCCTCCCGGTCGGCAGCGGTCAGCGGGCGGATGACGACGGTCTCGGACATGATGAGCTCCCCAGGGGCGCGACCATAACCTCGCGACAGAAGGCTTGTCTCATCACAAGCGGATGTCGAAACCATCACTGCGTGACAGGGAGGGGAGAGGGCGAAGCGGCGGCGCTCCCCGGCAGCTCGCGATCCTCTCCCGTCAGGGAGCGCACGATGTGATGCGCCAGACGGTCGCTGGGCTGGGGCGGGCTGGTGCCCATCATCAGCGCGATCTCGGCCTCGGGCAGGCGGGGCAGCCCGGCCTTGTGATCCAGCACCCTGAAGTCGGGCGGGACCATGCCGGCGGGCAGGACGGTGACGCCGAGCCCGGCCCGCACCGCGGCCTGCGCGCCCGCCAGCGAGGTCGAGGTATAGGCGACGCGCCAGCCGCGCCCGGCATCGTCGAGGGCTTTCAGCGCGCGGCGGCGATACACGCAAGGATGTGGTGAGACGACGAGCGGCAGGGCCTGGGCAGGGTCGGCGAAGGCCGCGTCCCGCTCGGCGGCGCAGGCCCAGACCAGCGCCTCGCGCCAGACCCTCACCCCCTCGCTCGGCCCCAATGGTTCGCGCTTGACCAGCACGAGATCGAACTCGCCGAGCCGGAAACGGTCGATGAGATGGAGGGTAAGGTCGGTCGTGACCTCCAGCGTGACGTTCGGATGCGCCCGCGAGAAGGCGGCGAGCACCCCCGGCAGATGCACCGTGGCGAAATCCTCCGGCGTGCCGAGCCGCACCGTGCCGGCCATGGTCGGCTCCGACAGGCGGTCCACCACCTCCGCCGACAGAGCCAGGATGCGCCGGCCATAGCTCAGCAGGGTTTCCCCTTCGCCTGTCAGGTGAAAGCTGCGCGGGCCGCGATCCACCAGCCGGCAGCCCAGCCGGTCCTCCAGCCGCTTGAGATGCAGGCTGATCGTGGGCTGGCTCAGGCGCAGCCTCTCCCCGGCGCGGGTGAGGTTGCCGGCCTCGGCGGCCGTGACGAAGGTCCGCAGCAGATCGTAGTCGAGAGGCGCTGACATGCCCCATCATTGCGAATTTCAATGACAGGCGCCAGAACTATCTAGTTCAACATGGGATGGCGCTGGGGCAGGGTCGCCGTCATGACAGTCCTCGATCTCGCCCTCGCCAATCTGCTCTCGCCCGCCATCCTGTGCTTCGCGCTTGGCGCGTTCGCCGTGATGTTGCGATCCGACCTCCAACTCCCGGAGCCGGTCTTCGCGGCCATCTCGATCTATCTGATGCTCGCCATCGGTCTCAAAGGCGGTGTCGAGCTGGCCGATCGCTCGCTCTCCGAGCTCGCCGCCGCCGTGGCTGCCGCCCTGGCGCTCGGCTGCGCCATCCCGCTCTGGTGCTACGCCATGCTGCGGCTCTGGGCCGGGCTCGGCACGGCCGATGCGGCCGCGCTCGCAGCCCATTACGGCTCCGTCTCGGCGGTTACCTTCGCGGCGGTGGTCTCGCTGCTGGACAGGCAGGGAACGCCCTATGAGGGCTATGCGCCCGCCCTGCTGGCGCTCATGGAGGTCCCCGCCATCGTGGTCGCGCTCGGCCTGGCCGGCGCAGCCCGGCTGGCGACGCCGGTGGTGCCGGCCGGCGGCGGCGTCGCCACGCTTGAGGGCGGGCCCGGCTTCTCCGCTTTCGGGGGCAACCGCATGGCGGCAGTGCTCGGCGAGGTGCTGTCCTCCAAGAGCATCGTCCTGCTCGCCGGTGGCCTGCTGATCGGCGCCCTCGCCGGTCAGGCGGGCATGGCCAAGGTCAAGCCCTTCTTCGTGGATCTCTTTCAGGGAATGCTCTGCCTGTTCCTGCTGGAACTCGGCCGGCTGGCCGCGAGCCGGGCGGGCGATTTCCGGCAGGTGGGCTTGAAGCTCGCAGCCTTCGCGATCGTGGCGCCCGTGCTCCACGGCCTGCTCGGCATCGCGGCGGCCCATGCGGCCGGCCTCAGCCAGGGCGGGGCGGTCATCCTCGGCACGCTCGCCGCCAGTGCCTCCTACATCGCCGCGCCGGCTGCGGTGCGGCTGGCGCTGCCCGAGGCGAACCCCGGCTATTATCTGACCTGTTCGCTGGCGCTGACCTTCCCCTTCAACATGGTGCTCGGCATCCCGATCTATGCGGCGATGGCGGGCTGGATCTATGGCTGAAGCCGGCAGGCCTCTCGCGGGCCGCAATGCAAAAGCCCGCGCGATCGGCTCGCACGGGCTTCTTCATGTGAGGCTGGAACCTTCGTGAAGGCTCAGAGCTGGCCGAGCATCGTTTCCGCGCCGGAGGCGTCGGCCTTGCCGGGGGCGTCCTCGACATTGAGCGACTTCACCACGCCGTCATCCACCAGCATGGAATAGCGCTGGGAGCGGATGCCCATGCCGAAGCCGGTGCCGTCCATCGACAGGCCGATGGCCTTGGCGAAATCGCCATTGCCGTCGGAGAGGAATTCGAGTGTGCCCGCCGCGCCCGTCGCCTTGGCCCAGGCGTCGAGCACGAAGACGTCGTTGGTCGAGGTGGTCAGGATCGCGTCGACGCCCTTGGCCTTGATCGCGGCGGCCTTTTCCACGAAGCCCGGCAGGTGGTTCTTGTGGCAGGTCGGGGTGAAGGCGCCCGGCACCGCGAACAGCACGACCTTTCGGCCCTTGAACAGGTCTTCGGTCGTCTTCGCGGCCGGCCCGTCTGCGGTCATGATGCGGAACGTCGCCTGCGGAAGCTTGTCACCCACCTTGATCGTCATGCGCCTGTCCTCGCTGGAAGTTCGGGGCACCCCGGCCGCCGTGCTTTCCGATTAGGGCTTGGCCGGCGGAATGTCGAGTTCCAGCCGCGTCTCGACGGGCTTGGGTGTGCCTGTGATGGTGAAGATCAGCGGGACCGGGCCGGAGGCGCCCTTGGGCCGCTCGTTGATGCGGATCTGGGCCAGCACCGTGCCATCCGCCTGGGGTGTGAGCCGAGGCCGGCCGAAGGACCACATGCCAGGCCCCTCGACGAAAATGTCGTCGATGCCGCCGCCGGCGGGCACCTGCAGAACGAGCTTCAGGCCCGGATCCACCACCGTCTCGTCCGGCCGCGCCTCGATGATCGCGGTCTTCTCGCGATGCGGGCCGGGCTTGACCGGCGCGGGAACGCGCGCCTCGAAGCTCTCCAGCCGCGGCGAGCTCACCGCGGTCACGCCGGGCTCCAGCCACAGCCGCGCCTCGCCTTGGGCGGGGATGCAGATCTTCTGGCAGATCGCGAATTCCAGCTTCAGCACCACCAGCACGGGCCGGGTCGGATCGACCGGCTGCAGCGACACCGGGATCACCACCTCGCCGACATAGCCGACCGAGAAGCCGGCCGAATCCTCGAAGCGTTGCGGCGCCGGCCAGCGCACGTCCAGCCCGCCGATATTGGTCGAGCCGGACCAGTCGAAACGCGGCGGCACGCCGAATTCGCCGGGGCTGCGCCAATAGGTCTTGTAACCCGGCGCCATCACGATCTCGACGCCGATGCGCTGCTTGCCGCTCGCGGCCGTGGGGCCCGCGATCAGGCGCAGCTTGGCATGCTCGCCGACGGACCAGGGCGAGACGGCGGCCTCCGTCACCGTCTCCTGCGCCCAAGCCGGGCCGGCGAGAAGCGACAGATATAGTGCCAGAAGGGACAAAATCCGGATCACGGTCCTGCCTTAGCGATTGCCGTGACGAAATGCGACCAAAACCTTGGTTCCTCACGCGCTTGCGATGTCGGGAGGCGCTCTTGATGCCCGGTGATTGCGGCGCAATCGCGATGCGCCTTCGCCGCCGGCCGGCGCGCGCTCGAAGGGATGTGTCGCGCTCGCTCTCGCGGATGGCCGTGCGGCCTTTGCCGAAAGGGCTTTCCACCTGCGGATTCCATGATCTAGCATGCTCGGATGAAGATCGGCTCACAGAAGCGCCTCGGCGGCCGCAACTACCTGGAAGGCCAGTGCCTGATCGCCATGCCCGGCATGGCCGATCCGCGCTTCAGCCGTTCCGTCGTCTATCTGTGCGCCCATTCCGAGGATGGGGCGATGGGCATCATCGTCAACAAGCCGGCCGGCGACACGCGCTTTCCCGATCTGCTCGTCCAGCTCGACGTGATCGATTCCGAGGAGGCGATCCGCCTGCCCAGCGCCGCCGAACGCATGCAGGTGCTGCGGGGCGGGCCGGTCGAGACCAAGCGCGGTTTCGTGCTGCACACGGCGGATTTCTTCCTGGAATCGGCGACACTGCCGATCGACGATGGCATCTGCCTCACCGCGACGCTGGACATCCTGCGCGCCATCGCGGGCGGCAACGGGCCGGCCAGCGCCGTGCTGGCGCTCGGCTATGCCGGCTGGGGCGCGGGCCAGCTCGAAGCGGAAATCCAGTCCAATGGCTGGCTGCATTGCGAGGCCGACCCGGCCCTGCTCTTCGACGACGGCGTCGACACCAAATACCAGCGCGCGCTGGGCAAGATCGGCATCGACCCGGCGTTTCTTTCGCGCGAGGCGGGTCACGCCTGACCGATGGCGGCAGGCGCGGGCCTGACCTTCGAGCAAAAAAGGTGTCGGTCTAGGCCGCTTCCGTCGCTGCGACGCTGGCGGCGCCCATCAGGCGGCGCGCTTCGGCTGCGCTCATCGCCTGGCCGAAGATGTAGCCCTGCGCGTATTGGCAGCCCAGCTGGTAGAGCTCGATCGCGTCGGACTCGCTCTCGGCGCCTTCCGCGACCACATCCATGCCGAGATCCCCGGCGAGCTGCACGATCGAGCGCAGGATCACCGGCGGGCGGCCATGGCCCATCTGCCGCACGAAGCTCTGGTCGATCTTGATCGTGTCGAACGGGAAGCGCTGCAGATAGGACAGCGAAGAATAACCCGTGCCGAAATCGTCGAGCGACAAGCCCGCGCCGAGGTCGCGGATGCGGTGGAGCATCTGCGCGGCATATTCGGGGTTCTCCATCACCAGGCTCTCGGTGATCTCGAGCTTCAGCGTGCCCGGCAACACGCGCCGGCGGCCGAGTACGGTCTTCACGTCGTGCAGCAGGTCGTGGCGCAGCAGCTGCCGGCTCGAGACGTTGACGCTCGCGAAGATCGGCGGATCGACCTCCAGCGCCGCCTGCCAGGCTTCCAGCTCCCGCGCCGTCTTGTCCATCACATAGACGCCGAGATCGACGATCAAGCCCGTCTCCTCGGCGATGGCGAGGAAGTCCTGCGGCATCAGCCGGCCTTCGCGCGGATGGTCCCAGCGCACCAGCGCCTCGAAACCGGCGATGGTCCGGTCCTCCAGCCGCACGATCGGCTGGTACATCACCTGGATCTCGCCGCGCTCGATCGCCCGGCGCAGATCGCTTTCCAGCGCGAGGCGGTCGTTGCGGTCGGTCCGCATCGCCGGCACGAAGATCTCGATCTTGTTGCCGCCCTGGCGCTTGGCATGGGCCATGGCGAGCTCCGCATTCTTCAGCGCATCGTCCTTGCGCGCGGCGGGCGAGGGGTCGAACAGCGCCAGCCCGATCGAGGGCGTCAGCACGATCTCGCGCTCGGCATAGGTGATCGGCGTCGAGACGGCGCGGCGCACCAGTTCCGCCAGCGCCAGGATGCGCTCGGGATCGCGCTCGGAAACCAGGATCATCGCGAAGGTGTCGCCGCCGATGCGCGCCAGCGTGTCCTGCGCCCGCAGCAGCCGGCCGAGCCGGCGGGCCAGCGTCAGCAGGATTGAATCGCCCGCCGAGAACCCGATCGACTCGTTGACCTGCTTGAAGCGGTCGACATCGATCACCAGCACGGTCGGGCGGATATTGTCGTCGGCGCGGGTGAAGCCGAAGATCGCGCCCAGCCGGTCCTGAAACAGCTTGCGGTTGGGCAGCCCTGTCAGATTGTCGTGGACGGCGTCGTGGAGCAGCCGCTCCTGCGCCGTGCGCTGGTCGGTGACGTCGGCGAGCGTGCCGATCACGCGGATCACCTCGCCGTCCGAGCCCAGCACCGGCCGCGCCTTGATGTTGAGCCAGTGATAGGCGCCGCTGGCGGCGCGCAGCCGCACATCGAGATTGAGCTTGCCGCGCCGCTGCTCCAGCACCGCGTCGAGCGTGACGCGATAGCGGTCGCGATCGGAGACATGCATGAGCTCGAGCCAGCGCGAGGCCGAGCCTTCGAGCGTGCCCTTGGGCAAACCGAGCAGAACCTCGATCTGCGGCGAGACGAAGATGCGGTCGGCGCTGACGTCCCAGTCGAAGACGAGGTCGCCCGAGCCGGAGAGCGCCAGCGCGCGGCGCTCCGTGTCGGAAACCAGCCCCTGCGACAGGCCGGAGCCCGCGAAGGCGTGCTGGATCACGGTGAAGCCGATCAGCAGCACGATCAGCACGAGCCCGCCCAGCAGCGCTGGCGCCACCAGGTCCCGCTGGAACTGCCCCGTCACGGTGAAGCCGGCGGCGGTGACCCACACCGCGAGCAGGAACCAGGTCGGGATCAGCATCACCGCCCGCTCATAGCCATGGGTGGCCAGATGCACGACGAGGATGAAGCCGATCGCCGCCACGGCCGCGATGGAGATGCGCGCGATGCCCGCCGCCATCGGCGCGTCGAAGACGGCGAGGCCTACCAGGCCGGCCAGCCCCAGGATCCACAAAATCGTGATGTGCCCATAGCGCACATGCCAGCGCGACAGGTTGAGATAGGCGAAGAGGAAGACGACCAGCGTCGCCGCCAGCACCACCTCGGCGCCCGCGCGATAGATGCGCTCGATCTGCGGGGTGAGCGGGAAGAGGCGCTGGAAGAAGCCGAAATCCAGGCCAGCATAGGCCAGAACGGCCCAGGCCAGCGCGGCGGCGGCCGGGAAGATGACCGCGCCCTTCACCACGAAGATGATGGTCAGGAACAGCGCCAGCAGGCCGGCGATGCCGATGATGATGCCCTTGTAGAGCGTCAGCCCGTTGGTCTTCTGGCGATAGGCGTCGGGCTCGTAGAGATAGAGCTGGGGCAGGTTGGGCGATTTCAGCTCGGCGACGAAGGTGACGGTGGTGCCGGGGTCGAGCGTGATCAGGAAGACGTCGGCGTCCGGGCTCGCCTCGCGGTCGGGCGAGAGGCCCTGGCTGGCGGTCACCGCCTCGATGCGCTTGTCGCCGAGATCGGGCCAGACCACGCCCGAACCGATCAGGCGGTGGAAGGGCGCCACCAGCAGCCGGTCGATCTGCTCGTCGGAATCATTGGTGAGCGCGAAGACGATCCAGTCCGGCCGGGCGCCCGCCTCGCGCGCCTTCACGGCTATGCGCCGCACGATGCCGTCCGGCCCCGCTGCGGTGGAAATCTGGATGACGTCGCCGTCGGATTTGTTGCGCTCGACGATGCGGGTGAGGTCGATCACCGGCGCGTCAAGCGGCACCCGCACGGCATCGACGGCGCCCGCCGGCGCGATACCGGCGAGGCTGAACCACAGGGTCAGGCCGACGACGGCCAGGCCGGCGCGGAAAAGTCGCTCGAAGAGGGGCAAGCTGCGCTCGGTGATCAGGCGAAGGACGATCGTTCGATATTGAACGAATTTTCGTAGCCGGGGCTCGTGGCGAGGGCAAGGCAAGCGCGGGCCACCATCCACCGCCCGGCTCAAATCGGGCCGCCGCCGGCCCGGTCGGAGGACAGGGCGGCATAGAGTAGATGGTCGGACCACGTACCGTTGATCTTGAGATAGCCGCGCGCCAGCCCCTCATGCCGGAAGCCGACCCGCTCGAGCAGGCGCCGCGAGGGATCGTTGTTGGGCAGGCAGGCCGCCTCGACCCGGTGGAGCGCCAGCTCCGAGAAGGCGAAGCGCAGCGCTCCGCGCACGGCCTCGGTCATGTGGCCCTTGCCGGCATGGCGCTGGCCCATCCAGTAGCCCAGCGTGCAGGCCTGCGCGACGCCGCGGCGGATCAGCCCCAGCGTCAGGCCGCCGAGAAGTGCCTCCGAATGCGCCTCGAAGACGAAGAGCGAATAGGCCTCGTCGCTCGCGATCTCGCGGGCGGCGCGTTTGGCGCGCAGCCGGAACGAGGCGCGGGTGAGGTCGTCCTCGTTCCAGGTCGGCTCCCAGGGCGTCAGGAACTCGCGGCTTTCCATCCGCAACACCGCCCAGGCGGAATAATCATCCGCATCCGGCGCACGCAGATAGAGATTGGCCGTCCGGATCAGCGGGCGGCTCTGCGGTTCGCTGGGGAAGCGGAAGAGGGCCATGGCGCTCAGTCCGCCGCCCGCGCCGCCTGCCGCAGCCGCTTGGCCGTCGGCAATCCGTGCAGCGGCCCGACGGCCGCGATCGTCGGCTGGTGGCCGAGCAGACTGCGCCCGGCCGCGCGCACGGCCTCCAGCGTGACGGCATCGAGCCGTGCCGCCAGCTCCTCGCGCGGAACCGCGCGGCCGAACAGCAGCACCTGCCGCGCCATCTGCTCCAGCTTCCCGCCCGGGCTTTCCAGAGAGGCCAGCAGCCCGACCTTCATCTGCGCCCTTGCGCGCGCCACCTCGATC
Source organism: Allobosea sp. (assembly GCF_048595345.1). GTDB lineage: Bacteria > Pseudomonadota > Alphaproteobacteria > Rhizobiales > Beijerinckiaceae > Allobosea. The sequence continues at coordinate 3,341 of NZ_JBMDWH010000185.1, read as the reverse complement.
TCCGTGACATCCTCCGCCGCCTGACGCAGGCAGGCGAGCGCGACCTCGACCAGCTCGCCGACATCCTCCGGCGCGGTGCCGGCCCCGATGCCGAACACGCCGCAATCGGAGAAGGGCCAGTGGAAAGCGTCGACGGCATAGGCCAGGCCGCGCTCCTCGCGCACCTCCTGAAACAGCCGCGACGACATGCCCCCGCCCAGCACCGAGGCGAAGATCTGCAGCGCGTAATGCTGGCCGTTGGCGAAGGGCTTGCCGGGCAGGCCGATGACGAGATGCACCTGCTCCTCGTCGGAGCCGATGCGCGCCTCGCCGCCGCGATAGGCGCCGTTCTCGCGCGGCGTCGGCTGCGCGGGAGTCTCCGGCAGCGACGCCAGATGCTCGCGCGCCAGCGCCACCAGTTCGGCATGATCGACGGAGCCGGAAGCCGCCAGCACGATGTTGCCGGCATGGTAGTTGCGGGCGAGATAGGCGCGGATCGCGTCGGGCGTGAAGCTCTTCACCGTCTGCGCCGTTCCCAGGATCGGCCGGCCGATCGGCTGGTCCGGGAAGGCCGCCTGCAGGAAGCGGTCGTAGACCAGATCGTCCGGCGTATCCTGGACCGCCGAGATCTCCTGCAGGATCACGCCCTTCTCGCGCTTCAGCTCCTCCTCCGTCAGCGCCGGGGAGGTGACGATGTCGGCGAGGATATCGACCGCCAGCGGCAGGTCGGAGCCGAGCACGCGAGCTGTGTAGCAGGTGTATTCGACGCTGGTGGCGGCGTTGAGGTCCCCGCCGACGCTCTCGATCTCCTCGGCGATCTGGCGGGCATTGCGCCGCGCCGTGCCCTTGAAGGCCATGTGTTCGAGCAGATGGGCGAGCCCGTGCTCATGCGGCAGCTCGTCCCGCGAGCCGGCGCCGATCCACAGCCCCAGCGAGACGGTCGCGGCATGGTCCATGCGCTGCGAGACCACCCGCAGGCCCGAAGGCAGCGTCGTCAGCGCGACATCGGGATCGTGCCCGCCGTGCCCCGTCGCCGGCGCTGCAATCTCGGCGATCTCGGCCGGTGCCGCGACGCTCACGCCGCCGCTCCCCGGACGGCGCGCGCCCGTTCGCGGACGAAGCGCTCGATCGTGCCGATCTCGTTCGGCAGCACGCTGAACCGCTCCGGCCGCTCCATCAGATCCGCCAGATGCGCCGGCAGCTTCGGCACGACGCCACAGGCCGCCTCGACCGCCGCCGGGAACTTGGCCGGATGGGCGGTGCCCAGCACCACGACCGGCGTGGCCGGGTCGCGCGCCAGACGCTGGCGGGCGGCGCCGACGCCGATCGCGCTGTGCGGATCGAGGAGATAGCCGCTCTCGGTCCAGGTCTCGCGGATTTCGGCGGCGATCTCGGTTTCGCTCATCGCAGCCGCGTCGAACTCAGCCCGGATGCGCGCGAGCGGCTCAGGCGCGATCTCGAAGCGCCCCGATTGCTGGAGGGACTGCATCAGTCCCTTCACGGCGGCGCCGTCGCGGCCATAGGCCTCGAACAGCAGCCGCTCGAAATTCGACGAGATCTGAATGTCCATCGAGGGCGAGGTCGTGGCCGCGACGCCGCGCATCTCGTAGACCCCGCTCTGCAGCGTCCGCGTCAGGATGTCGTTGCTGTTGGTGGCGATGGTCAGGCGCTCGATCGGCAGCCCCATCTGCTTGGCGACCCAGCCGGCGAGGATATCGCCGAAATTGCCGGTCGGCACCGCGAAGGACACCTTGCGATGCGGCGCGCCGAGGGAGACGGCGGCGGTGAAATAATAGACCACCTGCGCCGCGATCCGCGCCCAGTTGATCGAGTTCACGCCGGACAGGCCGATCTCGTCGCGGAAGGCGTGATGGTTGAACATCGCCTTCAGCAGGTTCTGGCAATCGTCGAAGGTGCCCTCGACGGCGATCGCGTGAACGTTTTCGGCCTCGACCGTCGTCATCTGCCGGCGCTGGACATCCGAGACGCGGCCGTGAGGGTAGAGGATAAAGACATCGACGCTCTTCAACCCCTTGAAGGCGTCGATCGCCGCCCCGCCGGTGTCTCCGGAGGTCGCGCCGATGATGGTGGCGCGCTGGCCGCGCTGGCCGAGCACATGGTCCATCAGCCGCCCGAGCAGTTGCATCGCCACATCCTTGAAGGCGAGCGTCGGGCCGTGGAACAGCTCCAGCACGAAAAGGTTGTCGCCGATCTGCGTCAGCGGGCACACCGCGGGGTGGCGGAAGGTCGCATAAGCCTCATGGATCATCCGGCCGAGCGCCTTGGGCTCGACATCGCCGTCGCTCAGCGCGCCGATGACCGTCTCCGCCACCGCCGCATAAGGCTGGCCGGAAAAGCCGGCGATCATGGCGGCGTCGAGCTTCGGCCAGGTGCGCGGCAGATAGAGCCCGCCGTCACGGGCGAGCCCCGCGAGCAGGGCGTCGGAAAAGGAGAGCGCCGGGGCTTCCCCCCGGGTGGAGACATGCAGCACGTCGAAAAGCCTTTGTGGTGATCGCAGAACCTATAGGCCTGTCGGCGGCAGAGGGCAAAATCCTTTGCGGGCCGCGAGCGTCACACCGTCTTCGGCGTCCTGCGCCCCTGCCAGACCCACGCCGCGAAAACCCCGATCAGCGTCGCGGCCAGCCCGAACCAGGTCAGCGCATAGGAGAGATGGTTGTCCGGGATGCGCGCGATCAGCTCGCGCACATCGACTCCGGCCGGCGGGGTCAGGCCATCGCCCTGTCGCTCGGCCTCCAGATAGAATGGCGCGGCCGGCAGACCGAGCGAGGCGGCGATCGCGGCCGGGTCGCGGGTGAAGAATTCGCGCTGCGCCGGCAGTTCGGCGGGCGTGAAGCTGTTGCGCCCTTCCGGCGCGCGCAGAAAGCCCGTGACCCGCACGGGTCCGCTCAAGGCATGGACCTCCCGCAGCCGGCTTTCCGGAACGAAGCCGCGATTGACCAGGACGACCCCGCCATCCGCCAGTCTCAGTCCCTGGAAGATCCAGCGGCCGAAACCCGAGAGCTGGCGCGAGCCGGGCGGTCCGGAGGCGATGGTGGTGCGCACGCTGGCGAAGCCATCCCCGACATAGCTGCCCTCCGCGGCGACATGAGTGAGGTCGAGCGCGGCCGGCGAAAGCCTGCCCCATTCCGCGCTTGGCGGCATCGGTGCGGGCGGCCCTGCCGCCTGCTCGCTCAGCCGCGCAATATAGGCCTGCTTCTCGCTCATCCGCGCGATCTGCCAGCTGCCGAGCCCGCACAGCACGAGCGTGCCGAGCGCCGTGAGCAGAGCCGGCAGCAAAAGGCGCGGGGCCTTGCGCGGGGACGCCTCGCTCATCCCTGCCGCCGGCCTTCCTCGGCCTTGTT
>NZ_JBMDWH010000184.1:0-2651 GCF_048595345.1 Allobosea sp. | reverse complement strand
GAGCACCGCATCGACCATGTGCTCGACCACGCGCGGGCCGGCGATCTGCCCGTCCTTGGTGACATGGCCGACGAGGATGAGGCAGACGCCGCTGGTCTTGGCATAGCGGATCAGCGCCTGGGCCGAGCCGCGCACCTGCGTGACGGTTCCCGGCGCGCTTTCGACCTCGCCGGACCACATGGTCTGGATCGAATCGATCACCACGAGGGCAGGGCGGCGCCCCTCGTTCAGGGTCGCGACGATGTCCTCGACATTGGTTTCGGCGGCGAGATCGACCGGCGCCTCGGCCAGCCCCATGCGCTCGGCGCGCAGCCGCACCTGCCCGGTCGATTCCTCACCCGAGACATAGACGACGCGCTGCCCGGCCAGCGCCAGCGCCGCGCAGGCCTGCATCAGCAGGGTCGATTTGCCGATGCCGGGATCGCCGCCGATCAGCAGCACGGAGCCCGGCACGAAGCCGCCGCCGGTGACGCGGTCGAGCTCGCCGATCCGCGAGACGATGCGGGGGGCGTCCTGCGTGTCGCCCTTCAGCGTCTCCAGCGCGAAGACGCGGCCCCGCGCTCGGCCTCCGCCGGAGGCGCGCCCCCCGCCCGGCACGGGCGCGGTGGCGGCATCCTCGACCAGCGAGGACCAGGTGCCGCAGGCGTCGCATTTGCCCTGCCAGCGGTGATAGACCGCGCCGCAGGACTGGCAGTGATAGGTGGGGCCGCGCTTGGCCATCAGCCGCCGATATAACGGCGCTGATAGCGACGGCCGAGGCTGGTCAGCATCTCGTAGCCGATCGTCTTGGCGCCGGCGCCGACCGTCTCCAGATCGAGCGGGCCGCCGATCAGCGTCACCGGCGCACCGCGTTCGGCCGAACCGGAGGGGGCGTCGGTGACGTCCAGGATGATGAGATCCATCGAGACCGATCCGGCGAAGGGGCAGAGCACGCCGCCGACCAGCGCCGCTCCGCCCGGCACCGCGTCGGTGCCGCTGGCGTTGCGCGGATAGCCATCGGCATAGCCGAGGCAGATCGTGGCGAGGCGACGCCTGCCTCGCGCGGTCCAGCGGCCATTGTAGCCGACGATGGCGCCGTCCTCGACCTCGCGGATCTGCACGATCTGCGCCTCGAGCCCGACCACGGGCCGCATCGGGTTGGGCTTTCCGGGCGTCGGATTGCCGCCATAGAGCGCGTAGCCCGGCCGCGTCAGCGCGTAGGAGGGGCAATCGGGGAGAAAATGCCCGGAGGAGTTCTTCAGCGAGGCCGGAAGCTGCGGAAAGGCCGCCGCGATCTCCGCGAAGGCCGCGATCTGCCGCGCCGTCGCGGGATCGGACAGGTCCTCGGAGGCCGAGAAATGGCTCATCAGCAGGCCGAGACCGGCATCGGCGGCGAGGTCGCCGGCTTCTTGCGCCAGCGCAAGGGCTTCCGCCGACGACAGGCCGAGCCGGTTCATCCCCGTATCTGCATGCAGCGCAGCACCCTCGACCTGTGCACCGGCGCGCCGGAAGCCGGCCCATTCCGCCAGTTCCTCGCGCGAGCCGAGCACGGGCGACAGACGATGGGCGGCGAAGGCGTCGCAGCTTGCCGGCGGCAGGCCGTTGAGGATGTAGATCGTGGCGTCGGGCGCCACCTGGCGGGCGCGGATCCCTTCGGAGAGATGCGCCACGAAGAAGCTGCGGCAGCCGGCCCTGGCTAGCGCCGTCACGGCCGGCTCGATGCCGATGCCATAGGCGTCGGCCTTCACCACGGCGCCGGTCTGCGCGCCCGCGCGCTCCGCGAGCAGCCGCCAGTTGGCGACCAGCGCGTCGAGATCGATGGTCAGGATCGCGGCATCGGGACCGATGGCGGGAGAGGGCGTCGTCATCATTCGCGGTCCGGAAGGCGCAATTCGTCGGCGCGGTCGGAGAAGCGCGTCACGTCGGCGTCGAACTGCAGCGCGACGGCTCCGGTGGGGCCATGGCGCTGCTTGCCGATGATCAGCTCGGCCACGCCGTGCATGGCTTCCATCTCGATCTGCCATTTGTTGTGTTCTTCGGTGCCGGGGCGCGGCTCCTTGCCCTTGAGGTAATATTCCTCGCGGTAGACGAACATCACCACGTCAGCGTCCTGCTCGATCGAGCCGGATTCGCGCAGGTCCGACAGTTGCGGGCGCTTGTCGTCGCGGTTCTCGACCTGACGGGAGAGCTGCGAGAGCGCAATGATCGGGACGTTCAGCTCCTTGGCCAACGCCTTCAGGCTGGTGGTGATCTCGGTCAGCTCCTGCACGCGGTTCTGGCCCGCTTTCGACGAGCCGGAGAGCAGTTGGAGATAGTCGATGAAGAGAACGTCCAGCCCCTTCTGGCGCTTGAGGCGGCGGGCCCGCGCCATCAGCTGGGCGATCGAGATGCCGCCGGTCTGGTCGATATAGAGCGGCAGCTTCTCGATCTGCGCGGCGACATCGGTCAGCCGCGCGAAGTCGGCCTCGGTGATGCGTCCCTGCCTGATCTTGTAGGAGGATATGCCGGACTGTTCGGCGACGATGCGGGTCGCCAGCTGGTCGGCCGACATTTCGAGCGAGAAGAAGCCGACGATGCCTCCATCGACGGATTTGATCGTGCCGTCTTCCTGCCGCTCGCCGCGCCAGGCTTTTGCGATGTTGAAGGCGATGTTGGTGGCGAGCGAGGTCTTG
>NZ_JBMDWH010000183.1:0-5768 GCF_048595345.1 Allobosea sp. | reverse complement strand
CCCCCTGGGGGGGTTATCGTCCCCGGCCTGCCGAGGGTGGTGCGCGGGGTGGCGGGGGGCGGGGGCGGGGGCGGGGCGGGCCCGGCCGCGCCCGCCAGCTGCATGAAGGCGGCGGCCCAGAGCGGCGCACCCTTCGTGCGGCCGTGAGAGGCCGGCGATGAACGGGCCGGACGCCTTCGCGGCGGCGTTGGGGAGCCTGCCGCAGGACTGGTTCGCCGTCATCGATGGCGGGCCATTCGACGATCTGCCGCTGCTGCTGGCCTCCTATGGGCTGAGCGGGCGGGCGCTTTACCTGGAGGGCGGGCGGCCCGAGATCCGCGATGCGGCGGGCTATCTGGTGCCGCTCTTGAATGCCGAGCAGTGGCAGGCGGCACAGGCGCTCGCCGCCGGCAGGCCGGCTCTGGTGGTCTGGTCCTGGCAGGACGGGATCGACGCGCTCTACCGGCATCTGCGCACGCTCAATCTCGTCCAGATCCCGAATGAGGCTCGCGCAGAGGCGCAGGCCCGGGGCGAGGAGATCGATCCGGAAGAATACCCCGCCTATGAGAGCGTGCTCTTCCGCCATTGGGACCCGAACGTGCTGGGCAGCCTGCTGCCGCTGCTGACGCCCGAGCAGCAGGCCCGCTTCTTCGGCCGCGCCGCCGGCGTGGTGTTCGAGGCCCCCGACCATGGCGGGCTGCACCGGATCGCCAAACCGCCCGCCTTGCCGCCCCCGGCACCGGGCATGCTGCGGTTTTCGGCCGAGCAGATGGGCGGCTTGCGCGATCAGCAACAAAGCGTCATGGCGCAGCGCGTCAGCGTCTATCTGCGCGACAATATGCCAGCCGGGATCGTTCTCACCGACACCGAGCTGCAGGCGTTCGCAGCGCAATCTGTCCAGCAATCCACAGCGATGGGCATGGAAGCCGAAGGTGCGCATTGCCGGTGGGCTTACCTTCAGCTGATTTCGAATGGTCGGATCTTGGAAGCCGAGGGTGTGGCGGAACTATTCGCCCGCCGGGATGCTTCCGTTTCGGCCGATGAACGTGTCGCCATGCTCATGCGAGGCATGATCGGCGCCTTGCGTCGAGCGGACTGATGGCAATCGCTCTGCCCTTTTCGCCGCCGACCTGGCCATTCTGGTCAGCGGTGGGGACATTTATCGCCGAAAACGCGGTTGCCATCGCCGTCGGCGTTGTCGGAGCCGGCGCAATCACCGCCAGCCAGATGACGAAAGCCGACAGCGAGGCGACAGAAAAGGACAAGGCGGGGACCAAGACCGTCACTTGCGCGACCTGCAAGGACAATCCATGCGCCAGCTTGGCCTCTGGCGTGCCCGGAAGCCCCTATCGCGGCGGTGCAGCCGGTGGGCTGCGCGGTACGGTGGGGGACAAGCTCTCTCCGCATCATACCCCAGCCGACTCGGCCTCGCACTTGCCTTGGGCGGTGGGGCCGGCCGTGCAGATGGACGAGGCAGACCACAAACTCACGGCAAGCTATGGCTCGTCCGCTTCCGCTCGCGCCTATCAGCAGGCGCAGAAAAAACTGATCGACTCCGGCAACTTCATGGCTGCCCAAGCGATGGATATCGCCGATCTGGCTCAGTTCTCGCCAAAATACGATAGCGCTATCGCGCAGATGGAGGCTTATACGCTCTGCCTGAAGCGCAATGGCATCATCAAGTGAGGCCTTCTCCATGTGGACGATCGAACCTTATCACGGCGCCGGGTCCTTGCGGTTCGGTTCGAGTCAGAAAGAGGCCGAACGTCTGCTGGGGCCGCCGGCTTCCGTGAAGGCCAATTTTCTTGGGGGCCTGACCGAGCGGCGCGGCGAGACCGATCCAATCCTCACTTTCGCCGAAGGGCAGCTGTCTGAAATCGAGTTCCTTCCCAGCATTCCCGGCGTTAGAATCGGCGGGATCGACATTTTCGGCGAGGACCCGTTCATCGTGCTCTCCCGGCTCTACACGCTCGCCGGGAGTGCGTATGCAGGCGTCGGATCCGTGCTGTTTCTGCCGCTGGGCGTCAACACGACCGGCTTCATCGATCTGAAGACCTTGCGCTGGCGGTCCGATCCGGATGAACGATCGCTGACCGTCTTCCGCAAGGGACAATTCGACTTCCTGCTCGAGGATATGAGCCCGTGGGTTATTCCCAGCCTTTGACGGGCTGCGATTCATCCGCGTCGCTTTGAAGGGACGGTCGGGTCAGTGACCGAGACCCCTGGAGCACCGGCTCTCTCGCTCAGGACCGCGCCGGGCATGTCTATGGCTTCAAGCCGGCGCTGGCACTCGGCGGCGAGCCGAAGCTGGAGAACCTCGCCATCTACGGAGCTCTGGAGCATTTCAGCATCCTTGCCGATCTCGCGCCGCTGCGGCTGATGGACTACTCCACGCCGCAGCCCCGCTTCGTCCGCGAGATCGGGTGAGGAGGGACCGTACGAAGACGAAGGCCCAGATCGACGATGGAAACGTCCAAAGAGAACAAGATCATCGCGCGATCGCTCGTTTCCATCTTCGGTGGCAAGCCTTCGGTCAATCTGTGGTGGGATGAGCGGGAAACGACCTCGGTCGCGATCCTCAAATGCGCGGATGCCCCACAAAGGGGCGTCGTGAGCTATGCCACGGTCAATCTCTCGGATCACCCGGTGATGATGGACGGCAAGCCCTATCCGGCTCGGGTGGAGATCGTCGGAGCCTGCGCCGCCGAGACCCGACATTTCCCCAACGTCATCTCGACCTGTGCCTTTTACATCATCAAGGACAAATGGTTCATCGCGCCGGGTGTGATCTACCCCGATATCGTGACGATGTATACGATGTCGAAGACGCTGGCGCATGTGATGTTCGTGCCGCCCTTCCTCTGGGACGAGCGGCTGAAGACGATGACCTTCGAGAGCAAGACTGTGGCATTCCTGATGGCGGTGCCGATCTCCGAGATGGAGCGGAGACATGCCGAGGAGCATGGCGCCGAAGCGCTCGAAACCCTGTTCGAGGACAAGCAGATCGACGTCTTCGATATCGACCGGCCATCCGTGGTGTGAGCGCTTCCCGGCGGGTTATGCTGCAAACGCCCTGCCGCTCCGCATGGCCGGGAGCACGACACCGCACCGATCGATCGGATGTGGGAGAAGGGCCGGGATGACCGTCGAGATCATGTTCAATCGGGGCTTCGGCCCGCTCCTGCTGGGGATGAGCCCGGCCGAGGTCGCGGCCGTGGCCGGGCCGCCGAAATCGGTCGAGGACCCGATGACCTACGACTTTATGCTCGACGAGCTGAAGCCGTTCCAGCGCGATCAGCTCATCGAAAGCCGCAAGCCCAATGCCGCCTTGCCGGTGATCGATCTGCACTATTGGCAAGGTCGGCTCGCCGCGATCAGCATCGATGGCAAGTCGTCCGAGGCGGTGCTCGACGGGCATCCGCTCACCGAGCCGCGCGCGGTGCTGCTCAATCATCTGGCCTCGCTCGACAGCGATATCCTGATCAATGCGGAGAGCTATTACTTTCGCAGTCTCGGCATCATTGCCACACGCCAGAAGACCCGTAAGGACATCAACTATGTGCGGGTGGTGGATCGGGATTTTCTGGAAATGCGCCGGTTTTTCGAGCGCTACAAGCCGCATTCGGGCAAGCTGATTCCGTAGGAGGGCTTGTGTAATGGAGCCCGCGAGGTGCGGCGGCCAAGAGCGGCTCGCCCCTCATGCAGCGACGGCCCGAGATCCGCGATGCGGCGGGCTATCTGCTGTCGCTGCTGACGCCCGAGCTGTGGCAGGCGGCGCGGGCGCTGATGCGGCGGCCGATTTCGCCATTCTGCGACGCGGCGATGAACTGACGACCGATACCGTCCTGCGGAGGGATGCCGATCCGGCCTGAGGCCCTATGCGGGTGAGGCTGAACATATGCGTTGGGACATTCGGCCGGGCGATGGCGCAGGGCCACTGCATTTCGGGGCCTCCGCCGCGCATGTTGCGGCGATCCTGGGGGCGCCCCTGCGGGTCAAGACGGATCCGGGGTCATCTTTGCCCGGAAGTGAAACCCGTGCGCTCGACCTCCCGATCCTGCATTATGAGAAGGGTTCGCTCGTCGAAATATCCTTTGGCTTGCAAGTGCCGGGCGTATCCCTCGATGGCGTCGCCTTGGCGCCCGACAATCGACCGGATGCTCTGCGCTTCATCGAGAAGAGTTTCGGGCCGCTGGTCGAAAGCTTTGGATTTGTTGTGAGCTATCGTGCGTCACTCAGCCTGACCGGCTTTCACGATGGCGACGATGATCAGTTTGCGGTCAACGTCTTTGCCCGGGCCGATACGATGGCATCAGATCTGAGGCGCGTCCCATTTTTTTCGGGTAGTTGCAAGCTGGGAGGCCCATGACCAAACTCAGCGAGGACTTCGAATATTTTCTTGAGCGCTTTGGGCGTCCCGTCGGCGGGGGCGCGCTCGATGAGGCGGTGCGGGCGGCTTATCGGGGCAAGGTGCCGGACAGCCTGACCGATTTCTGGGAAGAGGTCGGGATCGGGCTGGTGCTCGACGGCTATTTCCAGCTTTGCGATCCGCGGCGCTATGCCCCCGTGGTCGAGCGCCTGTTCGGCGCAGATCCGCAACTGGACGCTGCGCGCCTGCATCTGCTTGGGTTTTCGGCGATGGGCAGCCTTCTGCTGTGGCACGAGATTCACCGGGCTGTTCGTGTCCGGCTGCCCAATGGCGAAGCCGTGGCCCGTGACCTGCTGCGTGGTGATGGAGGTGGTTCTGCCGAAATTTCGCTCGGCACGGCGTTGACGATGATCGACGCCGCTTCCTACGATCAGAATGACACGTCCGGGAAACATTTGTTCAAGCGGGCGCGCAAGGCGCTGGGCCCGCTGAAGCTCGGGCAGATCTATGGCTTCAAACCAGCTCTCGCGCTGGGCGGCGAGCCGAAGCTGGAGAATCTCGCCATCTACGGAGCTCTGGAGCATTTCAGCATCCTCGCCGATCTCGCGGCGCTGCGGCTGATGGATTACTCCAAGCCGCAGCCCCGCTTCGTCCGCGAGATCGGGTGAGGCGCAGGAGCGATCGTCCGAAAACACGGCCGCCGAATGCTCGCATGCGAGATGGGCTGGGGGCCTGGCCGGTGCGGTTGATGCTGCCGCTGATCAGTTCGCGGCGAGGCAGAGCAGGATGCGGCCGGGGCCGGGGGAGATGAAGAAGCCGTGCAGATAGGGGGGCGCGCTTGATCCGAGCGTGGCTGAGATCGGCACGACGCGCGCCCGTCCGCATCAAGGCAATGCCGCCTCCCGAATCGGCTCAGCCGTCAGCCAGCCGCCGGATCGCGCCCTCGCGCCCGCCGACCAGGATGCGCTCGTCGACATTCTGGATGTCGCGCAGGCCGCACAGGGCCATGGTGGTGTCTAGTTCCTTGCGGATGATATCGAGCGCGCAGGTGACGCCCTGTTCGCCCATCGCGCCGAGGCCGTAGAGGAAGGCGCGGCCGATGAAGGTGCCCTTGGCCCCCAGCGCGATCGCCTTCAGCACGTCCTGCCCGGAGCGGATGCCGCTGTCGAACAGCACCTCGATACGGTCGCCGACCTGATCGACGATGCCCGGCAGCGCCTCGATCGAAGACAGGGCGCCGTCGAGCTGGCGCCCGCCATGGTTGGAGACGATCAGCGCATCGGCGCCGCTGTTCGCCGCCATTTCGGCGTCCTCGGGGTCGAGGATGCCCTTGAGGATCAGCTTGCCACCCCACTGATCCTTGATCCACTTCACATCGTCCCAGTTCAGCTTCGGGTCGAACTGGCTGGCGGTCCAGGAG
>NZ_JBMDWH010000182.1:0-21083 GCF_048595345.1 Allobosea sp. | reverse complement strand
CCGCGCGACGGCAACATGGCCTTCATCCGCTCGCCCGACAACATCTCGATCGAGCTGCTCCAGAAGGGCGACGCCAAGGCACCGGCCGAGCCCTGGGCCAGCATGCCGAACACCGGCGAGTGGTAGGCCCTTGGCCGGCGTCTTCTGCCTCGGCATCGCGACGCTGGACTATGTCTACAGCGTCGAGACGATGCCGACACGCGGCGAGAAGTACCGCTCGCGCGGGCTTGCCATCGTCGGCGGCGGCTGCGCCGGCAATGCCGCCGTCGCCATCGCCCGTCTCGGCGGCGCCTGCTGGCTGGCGACGCGGCTCGCGGACGACCTCACCGGCGACAGGATCGTCGCCGATCTTGAGGCCGACGGCGTCGACACCCGCTTCGCCCGCCGTGTCGCGGGGCTGACTTCCCCGGTCTCGGCGATTCTCGTCGATGCGGAAGGCGAGCGGATGGTGATCTCCCACTCCGATCCGAAGATGCCCGAGGATACTGACTGGCTGCCGAAGGCTCTGCCTGCCGGGGTCGGCACCGTGCTCGCCGATACGCGCTGGGGAGAGGGCGCGCTGGCGGCATTGAAGCTGGCGCGGGAGACAGGTGTGCCGGGCGTGCTCGATGCCGATCGCCAGCCGCCCCATCCCGATCTGGTCGCCACAGCCAGCCACGTGGCCTTCAGCCAGCAGGCCCTGCGCGAGGTTTCGGGCGAGGACGACCCGGCCGCGGGCTTGACGCGGATCGCGAGCGGGGCGGAGAACTGGATCGCCGTCACCCTCGGCAAGGGCGGCGTGCTGTATTGGGAAGGCGGGGTGCGCCACAGCCCGGCCTTTACCGTCGAAACCGTCGATACGCTTGGCGCCGGCGATGTCTGGCACGGGGCTTTCGCGCTCGCTTTGGCGGAGGGGCGCGGCGAGACGGATGCGATCCGTTTCGCCTCGGCTGCGGCCGCCATCAAATGCACCCGTTTCGGCGGACGCAGCGGTGCGCCTGCGCGGGGTGAGCTGGAGCGCTTCCTCGCTTCGCGCGATTGAACAATCGAAAGGCGGGCGCTGCCTGTTTTTCATGCGCGTCATGGCAAGCCAGGGCTTGCCCAAGAAACGGGCAGGATGACAATGGCTGCGATGACGGTGCCGCTGTGGCAGGCGCCGGCTCCAGTCGCTTGAGTAACCGTCCTGGGAGCGCCGATGGACGCGCCGGCCATCGCAGGCCCCTTCGAACAGCCGGTCCCGGCCTCCATCCGCGCGGCCGGAGGGGTTCGCCTTCGCTTCGAGCGGCATGCCGGGCGCACCTTCCGGATGCAGGTCGCCGAATCGGGCGGCTACCGCGCCCGCTTCCCCGACACCTTCGAGCCGAGCTGCGAAGCGGTGCTGATCAATACCGGCGGCGGCATGGCAGGCGGCGACCGGATGCGAGTCGAGATCGCGCTGGGGCCGGGTGCGGTGGCCGTCGTCACAACCCAGGCGGCTGAAAAGATCTACCGCAGCCAGGGGCTCGCCACGGCCATCGATACCAGCCTCTCGGTCGAAAGCGGTGCGAGCCTCGCCTGGATCCCGCAGGAGAGCATTCTGTTCTCGCAGGCGCGGCTGCGCCGCAGCCTCTCGATCGAATTGGCTCCCGATGCCCGGCTGGTCGCCTGCGAATCGGTGTTCTTTGGCCGCAGCGCGATGGGCGAATCGCTGGGCCAAGGTGCCTTGCGCGATCGCTGGAGGCTGCGACGCGGCGGGCGGCTGGTCTTCGCCGAGGATCTGCGCCTGGAGGGAGCGCTGAACGCGCTGCTCGCGCGCCCCGCCATCGGTGCCGGCGCCCAGGCGGCCGCGACGCTGCTCGTCGTGGGCCCCGATCTGGGCGGGCAATGCGAGCTGGCGCGCGCTTTGCTGGCGCAGGAGGAGGCGGTGGAGGGCGGGGCCGGCATCCTGTCCGATCTGCTCGTTATCCGCCTCGTTTCGGGGCGAGCGGAAGCCCTGCGTCGTGTGCTCGTCATGCTGCTCAGCCAAGTCACCGGTCGTGCGCTGCCGCGCACCTGGTCAAGCTGAGGAGACCGACATGCTGCCGATCCAGGGTTTGAAGTGCATCTACGACACGACGGGCCGGGCCTGGTCGATCGAGCTGGTGGTGAAAGCGGATGGCGAGGAATTGTCGCGCCGCTTCGAAGTCGACAGCGCCGATGACGCCGAGATGCTGATCGAAGCCTTCGAGGATTCCTCGGCCAGCGCCTTCGATCCGGAAACGGGCGAGATCGTTTTCGGCTACGAATATCTTGACCTCGACCTCGACGACGAGGACGAGCATGACGAAGACGAGGACGATTCCGAGGACGAGGAGTCCGAAGAGGAGTCCGACGGGGACGAGGGGAAGGACAAGGCATGAACCTGACGCCGCGTGAAAAGGACAAGCTGCTCGTTGCGATGGCCGCCATGGTCGCGCGACGACGCCTTGAGCGCGGCGTCAAGCTCAACCATCCCGAGGCCGTCGCGCTGATCACCGACACCGTCGTCGAGGGTGCGCGCGACGGCCGTTCCGTCGCCGAGCTGATGGAGGCGGGGGCGCATGTGCTCACCGCCGATCAGGTGATGGATGGGATCGCCGAGATGATCCACGACGTGCAGGTCGAGGCGACCTTTCCGGACGGCACCAAGCTCGTCACCGTGCACCAGCCGATCCGCGGCGCGGCCAGCGGGCTCACCCCGGGCGAAGTCGAGACCGTGCCGGGCGAGCTGACCATGAACGAAGGCCGCGAGAGCCTGACGCTCACGGTATCCAACACCGGCGACCGGCCCATTCAGATCGGCTCGCATTATCATTTCTTCGAAGCCAACCCCGCGCTCGCCTTCGAGCGGGACCGCGCCCGCGGCTTCCGGCTCGATATTCCCGCCGGCACGGCCGTGCGTTTCGAGCCCGGCCAGACCCGGGAGGTCCGGCTGGTGGCGCTCGCCGGCAAGCGCGAGGTCTATGGCTTCCGCCAGGACATCATGGGCAAGCTGTGACCACGACCGACGACGCCGACCATCACGACGGGAGCTTCGACGCGCAGCCGGTTGCGTCGGCGCTCGGACCGTCCGAACGCGCGGCCGCGAGCAAGAAGCGCGGCGTCTGCGCCATTTGCGGGCAGGAGATGGCCCGCAAGAACCTGATCGAGATCGGCACGCTGCGTCCGGCGCTCGCCGATCATATCCGCCGCGACTTCCCGGAAATCTCAGACGACAGCTTCATCAGCGTGAAGGAGCTCGCGCGCTATCGCACGCGCTATGTCGAGGAAATCCTGCGCGAGGAGCATGGCGAATACTCCGATCTCGACCGCGAGGTCGCCGAGAGCATCGCCCGGCAGGAAACCATCGCCGAGAACGTCGAGGATGATTTCGAGGAGCACCGAACGCTGGGAGAGCGCCTCTCGGACGGTCTCGCCAGCTTTGGCGGCTCCTGGGCCTTCCTGATCAGCTTCGGTGTGGTCCTGGTCGGCTGGATGGCGCTCAACGTGGCGCTGGGCGAGCAAAAGGCTTTCGACGCCTATCCCTTCATCCTGCTCAACCTGGTGCTCTCCTGCCTCGCCGCCATCCAGGCGCCGATCATCATGATGAGCCAGAAGCGGCAGGAATCGAAAGACCGCCTGCGCTCGCTCAACGACTATCAGGTCAACCTCAAGGCCGAACTCGAAATCCGCCATCTCCACGAGAAGATGGATCACCTGGTGATGCGCCAGTGGCAGCGCCTCGCCGAGATCCAGCAGGTGCAGCTCGAAATGCTGCAGGATGCGCAGGCACGTGCGCCGCGCCCCAAGGTGGTGGTGAAGAAGGCGCGCAAGAAGCCTAAGCCGAAGGCGAAGGTCGCCGCGCCGATTGCCGAGGTTGCTGCGCCGGCTGCGAGCACCGAAGCCGACTCCTGAGCAAGCTCCCGATGCCTTGCCTTACATGAGCCATCGCCTTACTTTCCGGTGAGTAAGGAGAGAGGTCCATGGCGATCAAGCTCGATGCGACCCTGACATCAAAAGGGCAGTTCACCCTGCCTGCCGAGATCCGGCAGGCCCTCGGCCTTCGTCCCGGTGATCGTCTTGGCTTTGAATTGACGGACGACAACGAGCTCAAGGTCGAGGCGAAGCGGCGGCGCAGCATCCGGGAACTGCGCGCGACGTTGCCGCCGCTGACGCTCGGACGCCCTCTGAGGCAGCAGGACATCGACGACGCGATTACGGAAGCGATGAACGAGCAGGAGGAGCGGGTGCGCTCCGGTCGCTGATGCGCGGCATCGACACCAACATTCTCCTGCGCACGATCGACCTCACGGATCATCGCCAGTTTGCGGCTGTCGAGCGGCTGCTCGACGAAGCCGAGCGGGAACCGCTCTTCGTGAACCACATCGTGCTGAGCGAATTCGCTTGGACGCTGCAGCGCAGCTTCAAGCTTTCGCGCAAGGACATTGCTTTGCGGCTTCGGCATCTGGTCGAAGCACCGGAATTTCTGATCCATCAGGCCGACATCGTCAGCCAGGCCATCGATGCCTATGAGGGCGGCAAAGCCCAGTTTCCTGACTGCCTGATCGGTGCGGCGAATCTTGCATCCGGCTGCACCACGACATTGACCTTCGACGTCGATGCCGCCGCCATGGATTTCTGTTTCTCGCCCGTCTCGACCTGAGGCCGCCATGCCCTTCTCGTTCCCGCGCAATGCCTATGCCGCCATGTTCGGCCCCACCACCGGCGACAAGGTGCGCCTCGGTGATACCGAACTCTGGATCGAGGTGGAGAAGGACTTCACCACCTATGGCGAGGAGGTGAAGTTCGGCGGCGGCAAGGTCATCCGCGACGGCATGGGCCAGAGCCAGGTCACCAATGCCGAGGGCGCGGTCGACACCGTCATCACCAATGCGCTGATCCTCGACCATTGGGGGATCGTGAAGGCCGATATCGGCATCAAGGGCGGCCGCATCGTCGCGATCGGCAAGGCCGGCAACCCCGATATCCAGGCCGGCTTCGGCAATTTCGCGCCGACCGAGACGATCATCGTCGGCCCCGGCACCGAAGTCATCGCCGGCGAGGGCAAGATCGTCACCGCCGGCGGCTTCGACAGCCATATCCATTACATCTGCCCCCAGCAGATCGAGGATGCGCTGATGAGCGGCCTCACCACCATGCTCGGCGGCGGCACCGGCCCTGCCCATGGCACGCTGGCGACGACCTGCACCCCGGGCCCCTGGCATCTCGGCCAGATGATCCGCGCCGCCGACGCCGTCCCGATGAACCTCGCCTTCGCCGGCAAAGGCAATGCCGCGCTGCCCGGCGCGCTCGCCGAGATGATCGAGGCCGGCGCCTGCGCGATGAAGTTGCACGAGGATTGGGGCACGACCCCGGCCGCGATCGACAACTGCCTCTCGGTCGCCGATGATCACGACGTCCAGGTGATGATCCATACCGACACGCTGAACGAATCGGGCTTCGTCGAGGACACGATCGCCGCCTTCAAGGGCCGCACCATCCATGCCTTCCACACCGAGGGGGCGGGCGGCGGCCATGCGCCGGACATCATGAAGGTCGCGGGGCTTCCCAACGTCCTGCCCTCTTCTACGAACCCGACCCGGCCCTTCACCGTCAACACGCTCGACGAGCATCTCGACATGCTGATGGTCTGCCATCATCTGTCGCCCACCATCCCCGAGGATCTCGCCTTCGCCGAGAGCCGCATCCGCAAGGAGACGATCGCGGCCGAGGACATCCTGCACGATCTCGGCGCGCTCTCGATGATGTCCTCGGACAGCCAGGCGATGGGCCGCGTCGGCGAGGTCGTCACCCGCACCTGGCAGACCGCGCACAAGATGAAGGTGCAGCGCGGGCCGCTGCCGCAGGACGCCGGCACCGGCGCCGACAATTTCCGCGCCAAGCGCTATGTCGCGAAAGACACGATCAACCCCGCGATCGCCCACGGCATCTCCCGCCATATCGGCTCGGTCGAGATCGGCAAGCTGGCCGATCTCGTCGTCTGGTCGCCCGCCTTTTTCGGCGCCAAGCCCGATCTCGTCATCAAGGGCGGCTCGATCGCCGCTGCCCCGATGGGCGACCCCAACGCCTCGATCCCGACGCCGCAGCCGGTGCATTACCGCCCGATGTTCGGCGCCTTCGGCAAGGCCGTGACCTCGACCTCGCTGGTCTTCGTCTCGCAGGCGGCACTGGCGAACGGGCTCAGGAACCGGCTCGGCACCGACAAGGAGATGGTCGCGGTCGAAAACACCCGTGGCGGCATCTCCAAGAAGAGCATGATCCACAACGACGCGACGCCCGATATCCGCATCGACCCGGAGACCTATTCCGTCGTGGCCGATGGCGAATTGCTGGTCTGCGAGCCCGCCAGGGAATTGCCGCTGGCGCAGCGTTACTTCCTGTTCTGAGAACGGCGGAACAGCTCCCGTCTCCTCCGCGTCCCCAGCGCAAAGCAAGGGAGGCGATCATGGCGGATCAAGATGGGGCGAGCGGCAAGGGTCAGCCGGAAGCTCTGGCGACCTTTGCCGCCGCGGCGCGTGGTGAGGGCAAGAAGCCTGACGAGATCGGGCTGAAGGCGACGGGCGAGACTGCGCCGCTGCCGACATCCCCAGACGCCAAGGCGCAAGCCGCCACGAAGGTGCTGCGCGAGGGCGTCACGGGCCGCGACGAGGGCGCGGACGAGGCGGTGGATGCGTTGCCCGACCGCACGCGGGACGTGACGCCCCCGCGCTGAGGCTCAGGCCGCCTTGGGCAGCGCAGGCAGTTCGGAGGCGGCGTTCCGAGCCCCGGCCAAAGCCGCGTCCAACTGCTCCTGCCCCATCTTCAGGCCCTCCGCGCGGATGATCTCGACATCGGTCACGCCGAGAAAGCCGAACACCGCCTGCAGATAGGGCTCCTGAAAATCGGCCGGCGCGGCCGGGCTGCCCGGCGTATAGATGCCGCCACGCGCACTCGCGACGATGATGCGCTTGCCGCCTGCAAGACCCTCCGGCCCCGTCTCGGTGTAGCGGAACGTCTTGCCGGCGACGGCGATGCGATCGATCCACGCCTTGAGCTGCGACGGGATGCCGAAATTATACATCGGCGCGCCGATCACCACGATGTCCGCTTCGATGAAAGCATCGAGGATCGCCGTGCTGTCGGCGACTTCGGCGGTGAAGGAGCCGGTATCGTCCGCACCGCTCGCCACAGCGAGGTAGCCGCCTGAGAGATGCGGAACGGGATCAGCCGCGAGATCGCGATAACTGACCTCCAGCGAAGGATCGACCTGGCGCAGCCGCGCGACGATCGCCGCCGAAATCTCCCGGCTGGCCGATTGCTCGCCGAGGATGCTGGAATCGAGATGAAGCAGTTTCATGGCCGGGCTCCGTGGTATATGTTTGATACCAAGGATGAGTATGAGCCTGACTAAGGCTCTGCAAGGAGGCACATTTTTGAAACCGGGTCACATGCATGTAACCGAGACCTGCCGCGTCGTTGCGCCGGTGCTGGCCCGCATCGGCGACAAATGGAGCATTCTGATCGTCCGGCTGCTGGGTGAGGGGCCCCGCCGCTTCAACGAGATCAAGCGTCAGGTCGACGGCATTTCGCAGCGCATGCTGACCCTGAGCTTGCGAGGGCTGGAGCGCGATGGGCTCGTCAGCCGCACCGTCTATCCGACCGTTCCTCCGCGCGTCGAATACGAGCTGACCGATCTCGGCCGCTCGCTCTGGGAGCCAGTGGCGGCGCTGGGGGAGTGGGCAGCCAGCCATGCCGAAGAGATCGGCCGGGCGCAAAAGGCCTTCGACAAGCGACTGGCGGCGGAGGTGGCGGCCCGCAACAGGATTCCCGCGATCGGCATGGGCTGAGCCCGCCGTCTCGGATGAAGCCTCGCGAGGGGTTGCATCGGCGCCCCGGCGGTGGTGGAAGTGGGCGGCGCGGCTTCGGCCGCCGACACCCGTCACGTCACAGGTTCAAGATCATGCAGCGCGCCACCTCCGTCGTTCGCAAGGCCGCGGTCAAGGCCGACCGTGTGGTCGATACGCTCACCCTCGACCATGATGACCGAAATCGCCGCAGGCTCGCGCTCAAGGCCGATGGCGGCCTCGACATCCTGCTCGATCTCGACAAGGCCACCGTGCTCGCCGATGGCGACGCGGTGAGGCTGGAGGACGGCCAGCTGGTCCAGATCAAGGCCGCCGCGCAGAGCCTTCTGGAGATCCGGGCCGAGAATCCGCTGCGGCTGATGCGCGTCGCCTGGCATATCGGCAACCGCCACACCCCGGCCGAGATCACGGCGGACGCCGTCTATATCGAGAACGATCACGTTCTCGCCGAGATGATCCGCGGGCAGGGCTGCACCATGGCGCTGGTCGAGCGCCCCTTCCAGCCCGAGCGCGGCGCCTACGACCATGGCGACGATTGCGGCTGCGGCCATGATCATCACCATCATGACCACCACCACGCCCATCACCACGACCACGATCACGGCCATCACCATGGGCATCATCACGGTCATGACGAGAAGCACGGCCATGCGTATGCCCATGCCCATGCTCACGCCGAATCGCATTCGCACGCAGATGGCGACCACGCCCATGCGCATGACCATCACGTACACGGCGCGTCCTGCGGCTGCGGCCACGACCACAAGCACGACCATCACAGCCATGATCACGGCCACGGCCAGAAGGCCCATTCGCACGAGCATTGATCCGGCCCGCGCATGAGCGCGCATCTGCCGCTGATGATCTGGCTCTCCCCGTCCTTCCCGGTGGGAGCCTTCGCTTATTCTCACGGGCTGGAATGGGCGTTCGAGGCGGGTGACCTGCGTGACGCCGACACCCTGCTCGACTGGCTCGATGCGCTGGTGACGAACGGCTCCCTGCGCAACGACCTCATCCTCTTCACCGCCGCCTATCATGCGGTGCGGGGCGCCGACGACGCCGTCCTGCGCGAGGTGGCGGAACTCGCCTTGGCACTGGCCAATTCGGCCGAGCGGCGGCTCGAAACGGTCACGCAGGGCAATGCCTTCGTAGCGGCGCTGCGGGCCTCCTGGCCGTGCCCGGCCATCGAACGGCTGCCGGAACTGTGGTCCGGCGATGTGCCCTATCCGGTCGCCGTCGCGGTCGCCGCCGCAGGGCATGACCTGCCTCTCGACGACAGCCTCCGGGCCTATGGTCTCGGCTTCGTCGCCAATCTGGTGTCCGCCTCCGTGCGCCTCGGCATCGTCGGACAGACGGATGGGCAGCGCATCACCGCCGCCTTGGTGCCGGCCTTGCATGACGCTGCCAAGGCGGCTGGGCGCGCCACGCTCGAGGATCTCGGCGGCTGCGCCTTTCGTTCGGATATCGCGTCCTTGCGTCACGAAACCCAGTATTCGAGGTTGTTCCGCTCATGACCCGCTCTCCCCACGGTCCGCTCCGCGTCGGCATCGGCGGCCCGGTCGGCTCCGGCAAGACGGCGCTGATGGAGGCGCTGTGCAAGCGCATGCGCGACACTTACGACCTCTGCGCCATCACCAATGACATCTACACCAAGGAGGATGCGCGGCTGTTGACGGTCGCCGGCGCCCTGGCCGAGGAGCGGATCATGGGCGTCGAGACCGGCGGCTGCCCGCACACCGCGATCCGCGAGGATTGCTCGATCAATCTCGCCGCGGTCGCCGAGATGCGCGGCAAATTCCCGGCGCTCGACCTCATCCTGATCGAATCCGGTGGCGACAATCTCGCCGCGACCTTCTCGCCCGAGCTCGCCGATCTGACGATCTACGTCATCGACGTCGCCGCCGGGGAGAAAATCCCGCGCAAGGGCGGGCCGGGCATCACCCGCTCGGACCTGCTCGTCATCAACAAGACGGATCTGGCGCCCCATGTCGGCGCCGATCTTGGCGTGATGGAACGCGATTCCCGGACCATGCGCGGCAAGCGCCCCTTCGTCTTCACCAACACCCGCGCCGGCGAAGGCGTCGATGCGGTGATCGACTTCATCGAGACGGCCGGCGGACTGAAGGCCGCCGCCTCGGCGGCTTGATTTGGGCTCGTCATTGCGAGCGGAGCGAAGCAATCCAGAAGCCACAGGGCGGAACGGTTCGCCAAGTCCCCTGGATGGCTTCGCTGCGCTCGCAATGACGATATGGATCGACAGCGACGGCATGGTCGGAGGAGAAGCAGAATGTCCAAGATGGTCAACCGGTTGGGCCTCG
Source organism: Allobosea sp. (assembly GCF_048595345.1). GTDB lineage: Bacteria > Pseudomonadota > Alphaproteobacteria > Rhizobiales > Beijerinckiaceae > Allobosea. The sequence goes on along the minus strand of NZ_JBMDWH010000182.1, from coordinate 10,945 downwards.
CCGTGGCGGCGACCCTCTCCGCAACCTCGGCCTTCGCCCATACCGGCGTCGGCGCGGTCCATGGCTTCACGGCCGGTCTCAGCCACCCGCTTTTCGGCCTCGACCATCTGACCGCGATGGTCGCGGTCGGCCTCTGGGCCGGCCTCGCCGGCGGCAAGGCGCGCTTCGCCTATCCTGCCGCCTTCGTCGGAACGATGGTTCTGGCCGGGCTCTGGGGGATGAGCGGCTACCCGCTGCCGGGGGTCGAGATCGGCATCGGCCTGTCGGTCGTCGCGCTTGGGCTCGCCATTGCGTTCAACGTCGCTCTGCCGCTGGCCGCCGGCACGGCGCTCTGCGCTCTATTCGCAATCTTCCACGGCTACGCTCACGGCGCCGAACTGCCCGAGAACGCCGGTGCGCTGAGCTATGCCGCAGGCTTCGTTCTGGCGACGGCGGCCCTGCACGGCGTCGGCCTCGTCCTCGCGAGCCTGATCGCGAGCCACGCCCCGCGCCTCGCGCGTTTCGCCGGCGCTGCGATGGCGCTGGCCGGTGTCGCCTTCCTGGCGGGCTGAGCCTCACACCACGCTGAGTTTTCGCGGAACCAGCATGCACTGAGGCGATGCAACAAAAAAGGCGGGCTATGCCCGCCTTTTCCATTCGCCCCGTCAGTCCGCTCAGGCGGCGTAGCCCTTGACGCTGGCGAGGGCCGTCATGACGCCCCGCAGTTCCGCCAGCCCGCGCAACCGGCCCACCGCCGGATAGCCGGGGAAGGAGCCCTTGCCGAGATCATCGAGCAGGGCGTGGCCGTGATCGGGGCGCATCGGGATCTGCCAATGCGGCAGACCGGCTTCCCGGCGACGCTTCTCCTCGGCCATCAGCGCATCGACCAGCGCGACCATGTCGGTGTCGCCGCCCAGATGCTCGGCCTCCATGAAGGAGCCGTCCGGGTCCTTGGCGACATTGCGCAGATGCGCGAACCAGATCTTGTCGGCGAAGCGGCGCGCGATCGTGGGCACGTCGTTCTTCGGATTGGCGCCGAGCGAGCCCGAGCACAGGGTCAGGCCGTTGGCGGGCGCATCCACGGCATCGAGAATCCAGGCGATATCCTCCTCGTCCGAGCAGATGCGCGGCAGGCCGAAGAGCGGCCGCGGCGGATCGTCCGGATGGATGCACATGCGGATGCCGACCTCTTCGGCGGTGGGGATGATCGCTTCGAGGAAGCGCTTGAGGTTCTCCCGCAGCCGTTCATGCGTCATGCCGGCATAGCGCTCGAGAATGCGCGCCAGCCCCGGCAGGTCGTAGCGATCGAAGGCGCCGGGGAGGCCCGCCATCACGCTGGCGAGCAGCCGCGCGCGATCCGCTTCGCTGGAGCCCTCGAACCAGGCCCGCGCCTTGTCCATCACTGCGGCCGAATGGCCCTCATCCGCACCCTTGCGCTTCAGCATGAAATGGTCGAGCGCGACATATTCGTGCAGGTTGAAGCGCAAGGCCGTGCCGCCGCCCGGCAGCGGCTCGGCCAGTTGCGTCCGCGTCCAGTCCAGCACGGGCATGAAATTGTAGCAGATCACCTTCAGCCCGCAGGCGGCGAGGTTGCGCATCGACTGGCGATAATTCTCGAAGACGGTTTCGAGGTCGCCTTCGCCGATCTTCACGCTCTCATGGATCGGCAGGCTCTCCACCACCCGCCAGTCCAGCCCGAGGCTCTCATCGGCACGGATGATGGCCTGCCGCTTCTCGATCTCCTCGACGCTCCAGACCACGCCATAGGGGATCTGGTGCAGAGAGTTGACGATTGCCGTGGCGCCGGCCTGCCGGGCCATCGCCAGAGTCACCACATCGTCCGGCCCGAACCAGCGCCAGCATTGTTCCATCGTCTGATATCCTTACGGCAAGTCTCTGCGAGGGGGAGGTGCGGCGGTGCGGCAGCCGCCCGTCAAGGCGTCGTCGGCGTCAGCCGGGAATCGTCGAAGGCGTCCGCATGGTCCTTGGCGATCGCGTCGATCGTCGCAAAGACGGTGCGCAGATGCGCCCGCATCGCAGCCTCGGCGCCGGCCGCGTCGTGGCGGATGATGTGATCGGCGATCACGCGATGCTCCTGCAGGATCACCTCCGACCAGGACGGCGTTTCGAGGGAGAGGCAGCGCACCCGGTCCATCTGGGCCTTGACGCCCTCGATCATGCTCCAGACCGTGCTGTGCCCCGCGATCCGGGCGATCTCGGCATGGAAAACCTCGTCGAGACGAAAGATTTCGGGTCGATCCTGGCGTTTGGTGGCGGCGGCCTGCTCGTCGACCCGTGCTTCAAGGCGCAGCCTGTCGGCCTCGCGGATGCGCTGCGCCGCCAGCACCACGATGCGGCATTCCAGCGTCTCGCGCACGAACTGGCTGTTGTGAACGGCGGCGAGATCGATCGGCGCGACGAAGGTGCCGACCTGCGGGACGGCCACGAGAAAGCCCTCCTCCACAAGCCGCTTGAAAGCCTCGCGGACCGGCGTGCGGCTCACCCCGAAACGCAGCGCCATGCGCGCTTCCGACATGGCCTCGCGCGGCTTCAGCGCGCCGCTGATCACCTCGGTGCGCAGCACGCTGTAGATCTGGTCGGTGCTGTGCCGGGTCGCGGGCTGGGCCATTGCCAAGGTCTCGATGACTAGTATACTAGGATACCGAGCAACCGACCCATGCGTCAACGGCGCAGGGCACGGGAACGACAAAGAGGCCGGTTCGTCTGAGACCGGGCCCGCAACGGCGGTTCGAACATCCGCATTTGGAGGAACACATCGATGGCTCATGACAGCATCAACAGGCGTCATTTCATCGGCGGCGTCGCCGGCTTGGGTCTCGTCGCGCAGGCGCCGGGCGCCTTCGCCCAGTCGCTGAAGCTGCCGACCTCGCCCGTCGCGATCTCGATCGTCGACGTCGCGGGCAATCTCGCGCTGACGCAGAAGGCGATCGAGAATTATCGCAAGGCCAAGCCGAACCTCGTTTCGCGCGTCACCTTCACCAAGGCGCCGGCGCCCGAGCTGCCCGGCAAGATCAAGGCTCAGCAGGCCGCCAACCGCGTCGATATCGACATGGTGCTGACCGGCACGGACGCGCTTTCGGCGGGTGTCGAGCAGAATCTCTGGGTGCCGCTGCTGCCGCAGCAGGCCGGCAACCTGCCCAAGCTCGAGGACATCTTCCTCGAAGGCGCCTGGAAGATGCAGGGCCTGGCGAGCGGGCAGGGCGTCGTCGTGACCTATTACCCCTCGGGTCCGCTGCTCGAATACATGCCCGACAAGGTCAAGAAAGTTCCGACCACGGCCGAGGAGCTGCTGGCCTGGACCCGGGAAAACAAGGACCGGATGATCTATGCGCGCCCGGCCAATTCCGGCCCCGGCCGCACCTGGCTGATGGGCCTGCCCTATATCCTCGGCGACAAGGATCCGAAGGATCCGGAGAAGGGCTGGGACAAGACCTGGGCCTATCTCAAGGCGCTCGGCGAGAATATCGAGTATTACCCCGCCGGCACCGGTGCGGTGATGAAGGAACTCGGCGACGGTTCCCGCGACATGACCGTGACGACCACGGGCTGGGACATCAATCCGCGCGTTCTCGGCGTCGTGCCGAAGGAGGCCAAGGTCGCCGCGCTCAAGGGCTTCCACTGGGTCACGGACGCGCATTACATGTGCATCCCCAAGGGCGTCTCGGAGGAGAAGCTCGCCGTCCTGATCGACCTGATGAACTTCCTGCTCACCAAGGAGCAGCAGGCCTACACCTATGACGAGGGCTATTTCTATCCGGGCCCGGCCGTGAAGGGCGTCACGCTCGACATGGCTCCGGAGGACAGCCGCAAGGCGATCAACGAGTTCGGCCGCGCCGAATACGACAAGCTGATCGCCGACAACCCGCTCGAAACGCCTCTCGATCCCGCCAAGATGGTCGTCGCCTTCCGCATGTGGGACGAGCAGATCGGCGGCGCCAAGAAGAAGTAACGTCGTATCCCGCAGCGGCGGGCAGGGCCGGCAGGCCTTGTCCGCCGCTGCGCATTGTCTCGCCATCTCCCGGAATCCGGACGCCATGACGATCAACGCAGCCTCCTTTCGCGAGCTCAAGCTCGACCGCCTGAGCCGCGATTTCGGCACTCACAACGCGCTCAAGGACGTCTCGCTGACGATCGGCAAGGGCGAGTTCATCGCGCTGCTGGGCCCCTCCGGCTGCGGCAAGTCGACGACCCTGAACCTGATCGCCGGTCTCCTGCCCGCGACCGGCGGCGGCATCTGGCTCGACGAGAAGCGCATCGACCCGCTGCGGCCCGAAGAGCGCGGCTTCGGCATGGTGTTCCAGAATTACGCCCTGTTCCCGCATATGACGGTGGCCAAGAACATCGGCTTCGGCCTCAGGATGCGCGGCGTGCCGCGCGCCGAAATCGACAAGCGCGTCGCCGAGGCCGCTGCTCTCGTGCGCCTTCAGGGCCAGACCGAGAAGCTGCCCGGCCAGCTCTCGGGCGGCCAGCAGCAGCGTGTCGCCATCGCTCGCGCCATCGTGGTCGAGCCGCCGCTGGTGCTGATGGACGAGCCCCTTTCCAATCTCGACGCCAAGCTGCGCCTGGAGATGCGCGCCGAAATCCGCCGCATCCACAACACGCTCGGCGCCACCACGATCTATGTCACGCATGATCAGGAAGAGGCGCTCTCGCTCGCCGACCGGATCGTCGTGCTGCGCGACGGCGTGGTGCGCCAGGTCGGCACGCCCGAAGAGCTGTTCATGCGGCCCGACCATCTCGACGTCGCCGAGTTCATGGGCTTCCGCAACCGCGTCGCCGGCAAGGTCGCCTCGGTGGCCGATGGCCGCGCGAGCGTCACCGTCGGCAACGCGCAGCTCTCCGGCCGCACCCGCCCAAGCGTCGCCGCCGGGGCGGATGCCTTCCTCGCCATTCGCCCCGAAGACCTGCATCCTGTCGCGGCCGGCCAGCCGGGCCTGCAGGCGCAGGTGGTCTCCAGCGAGTTCCGCGGCCGCGAATTCGTCGGCTTCGCCCGCATGGCGGACGGCACCGATCTCTCCTTCCTCGCCCATGACAAGCTGACGCCCGGCGAGGCTGTGACCCTCGCCGCCGATCCGGACCGCGTGCTGGTTTATGGAGGCGCTGCGTGAGCACCGCGTCCTCTTCCATTCCGCTGAAGCAGAGGCTGGCGGCGCGCGGCCTCGACGGCCTGACATTGCTGGTGCTGCCGGCGGTGCTGTTCCTGCTGGCGCTCTTCATCTACCCGTTTCTCTACGGGCTCGTCCTCTCCTTCGAGCCCAAGGCCGGGGGCGCGCTGGCCAACTACCAGCGCTTCTTTTCCGACCCGTTCCTGTACGGCACGATCGCGACCACGCTCTGGCTCGCTCTTCCGGTGACGATCGCGACGCTGGCGCTGGCGATCCCGATCGCCTTCCGTGTCCGGCTGATGAAGCACCAGCGGCTGCTCACCACCATTCTCGTGATCCCGATCACCCTCGGCACCGTGCTCGTCGCCGAAGGGCTGCTGAACTATCTCGGCCCACAGGGATGGTTCAACCGCACGTTGCTGACGCTCGGCATCATCTCGACACCCGTGAAGCTGCTGCACAATTACTGGGGCGTGATGCTCTCGCTGGTCATCACCGGCTTTCCCTTCACCTTCCTGCTGACGCTCTCCTATTTGTCGGGCATCGATCCGGCACTGGAAAATGCCGGCGCGACCCTGGGCGCGGGCCCCTGGCAGCGCTTCAAGCACATCCTGTTTCCGCTGTTGCTGCCGGGCCTGGCGATCACCTTCTGCCTCAGCTTCGTGCAGGCCTTCTCGGTGTTTCCCTCGGCCGTGCTGCTGGGAGCGCCCTCGGGGCCGACGCGCGTGATCTCGATCGCGGCCTACCAGGCGGCCTTCGAGGAATACGACTACTCGATGGCCTCTGCCGTCGCGATGATCATGGGCATGGTGCAGCTCGGGATCGTCGTGCTGGTGCTCGCGGCTCGCGGATTGCTGTATCGCGGCCCGGCCGGCGGCGGAAAGGGTTGAGCCGATGGTCAAGGACAACCGTCTCTCGACGAAGCTCTGGGCGGCCGCCAACTGGACGCTGATCGGCTTCTTCATCGTCAACCTGCTGGGGATGATCGCCACGGTCGTCGTCTCCTCCTTCTCGACGCGCTGGCTCGGCACCTGGCTGCCGGCCGGCTGGACCACCCGCTGGTATTCGGCGGCCTGGGCCGAGTTCCAGCTCTATGACGTGCTCATCGTCACCTTCCAGATCGTCTTCCTCGTGGTCTTCCTCTCAGGGCTGATCGGCGTGCCGGCGGCCTATGCGCTGGCGCGGCGGGATTTCCCTGGCCAGAAGCTGGTGATGCTGCTCTTCCTGCTGCCGCTGCTGATCCCGCCGATCACCTTCGGCATTCCGCTGGCGACGGTGCTGTACCAGACGGGTTTCGCCGGCTCGATGTCGGGCGTGGTGCTGGCCAATCTGGTGCCGACCATTCCCTTCGTCATTCTGGTGATGATCCCCTTCATCGAGCAGATCGACACCAAGATCGAGCAGGCGGCGCGGGTCTTCGGCGCCAATACCTTCAAGGTCTTCGTGCATGTGCTGCTGCCGCTGCTGCTGCCCGGCATCCTGGCCGCTCTGCTGCTGGTGCTGGTGCGCACGCTCGCCATGTTCGAGCTGACCTTCCTCACCGCAGGCCCGACCAGCCAGACGCTGGTGGTCGCGCTCTATTACGCGGTCTTCGCGGCAGGCGTGCGCGCCGTGCAGTCGATCGACGCCATGGCGGTGATCTATATGGTGACCACGCTGATCTGGCTGATCATCGCGCTGCGCTTCGTCAACCCGACGCAGATCGTCGCCCGCGCCAAGAAGTAGCGGCGGGACGGCCGGAACAGGCCGCGGCCCCCCGACATTCCCTCTCCGGGTGCTGGGTCACCCGGAGAGAACGAGATGGCCAAGGGCACCATCCGCATCGGCATTTCTGGATGGACCTATCCGCCCTGGCGCGGCGACTTCTACCCGAGGGGGCTGCCCCAGAAGCGCGAGCTGGCCTATGCCGCAGCGCTCTTCCCGAGCGTCGAAATCAACGGCACCTTCTACGGCCTGCAGACGCCGGCGAGCTTCGCGCGCTGGGCAGAGGCGGTGCCGCAAGAGTTCGTCTTCGCGGTCAAGGGCCCGCGCTTCCTCACCCACATCCTGCGCCTGCGCGGCATCGAGACGCCGCTCGCCAATTTCATGGCCTCCGGCCCTCTGAGGCTGGGCCCGAAGCTCGGCCCGATCCTCTGGCAGTTTCCCGCGAGCTTCCGCTTCGATCCGGAGAGCTTCGGCAGCTTTCTCGCGCTGCTGCCGAAGACGGGCGAAGCCGCAAGCACTCTCGCTCATCGCCATGACGACCATCTCAAGGCCCGCGGCTGGCTCGACGCGGACGGCGTCGGCGCGCTGCGCCATGCCGTCGAGGTCCGCCATGAGAGTTTTCGCGATCCGGCCTTTGTCGCTCTGCTGCGCAGGCACAACGTCGCGCTCGTCTGCGCCGACGCAGTCGACTGGCCGCTCTGGACGGATCTGACGGCGGATTTCGCCTATCTGCGCCTGCACGGTTCGGAAAAACTCTATGTGAGCGGCTATGACGACGAGGCATTGGACGGATGGGCCGATCTCGTCTCTGCCTTTGCCGAAGGGCGCGAGGCCGGGCGCGACAGGCGAATCGTTCCGGAGGCCGGCGACGCCCGTCCCCGCGACGTCTATGTCTATTTCGACAACACGATGAAGCCGCGCGCCCCGCGCGATGCGCTGGCTCTGATGAAGCGGCTCGGACTGCACCAGGGTGAAGATCGCGAAGCGTCGCCCGGCATCACAGCAGATCGATGAGCGCAATGCCGAGATCGGCACGGTGGCGGCGGGAGAGTTCGGTGGGCGCCTCGGTGATCATCACCTCCAGCGTCGGCCGAACGGTGCCCCGGATGAAGTGCCCGCCCTTGGTCGAGCCGTCGCTCAATCCCAGCACCGCATGCAGATGTAGGCTAGGCCGGCCGTTCTCGTCACGCGCGATGTCGCCGATCAGGCTCAGAACCTCGCTCTGCTCGTCGATCGGGATTTCGCGATACGTCTTGGCCGGCAGGTCGAACCAACCGACCGTCGCCTTCTGGAAGGCGCCGATCGCGGTCATCGAGCCCGCGCTCAGGCGCTCATGGCGTGCAAAGCCGGTCAGACTCTCGAAGGCCTCTTCGCCGGCGTCGAGAACGACGACGAAGCGGCGCATTCCGCCCTGGGTGCCAAGCTGCTTATAGTTCATGATCGCCTCCGGATCGAGGAACGCCCTTCGGCGCGCTTTGGATCCGCGGTCTCGCATCCGATGGCGGTTTCGGTTAAGGGAGCGCCAACGCGCGGCTTTCCACGCGCCCTTCCACCCGGGACCATGACGCAGCTTTCGCCCCATCGCTTTTCCGTCGCGCCGATGATGGACTGGACGGATCGCCATTGCCGCGTGATCCACCGGCTGATGTCGCGCCATGCGCGGCTCTACAGCGAGATGGTGACGGCGCAGGCGGTGATCCACGGCAACCGCGAGCGGCTGATCGGCTTCGATCCGATCGAGCATCCCCTCGCGCTCCAGCTCGGCGGCAACGACCCGAAGCTATTGGCGCAAGCCGCCCGGATCGGTGCCGACCACGGCTATGACGAGATCAACCTGAACTGCGGCTGCCCCTCCGACCGTGTGCAGGGCGGAGCTTTCGGCGCTTGCCTGATGCGCGAGCCGGCGCTGGTCGGTGAATGCGTGGCGGCGATGAAGGCGGCCGTAGCCATTCCCGTCACGGTCAAATGCCGCATCGGTGTCGACGATCAGGACCCGGAGGAAGCGCTCGACGCACTGACGGCTTCGGTGCGCGCGGTCGGCGTCGATGCGCTGATCGTCCACGCCCGCAAGGCCTGGCTGCAGGGGCTCTCGCCCAAGGAAAACCGCGAGATCCCCCCGCTCGACTATCATCGCGCCTATCGCCTGAAGGCGTCCAATCCCGATCTGCCCGTCAGCCTCAACGGGGGCATCAAGGCGCCGGCCGAATGGCTGCCGCATCTCGAGCATACCGACGGCGTGATGATTGGCCGCGAGGCCTATCAGAACCCGGAAATCCTTCTCAGGGTCGATCCCTTGCTCTTCGGCGAAGACCCGCCGGTGCCGGACGCCTTCGCTTTGCTGGAGGCGCTGGAGCCCCATATCGCGGCGCATCTCGAACGGGGAGGGCGGCTGCACGCCTTCACGCGCCATCTCGTCGGCCTCTGCCCCGGCCGCCCCGGCGCCCGCCAGTTCCGCCGCCACCTCGCCGAGCATTGCGTGAGCGCGCAGGCGACACTGACCGATCTGCGGGCGGCGGCGGCCCATGTCTCGCGCCACGAGGCGCAGGCGGCCTGACACGCCATTCGCGGCTTGGTGGCTGGTCGAAGCTGGACTATATTCGGACCGAATTCAGTCCGAGGCTCCGCTATGCGCTACTCCAATCAGATCAAGCCGATCAGCTATCTGAAGGCCAATGCCGCCGAAGTGCTGGCGACGCTGGCTGAAAAGCGCGAGGCGGTGGTGATCACCCAGAACGGTGAGGCCAAGGCGGTGATCCAGGACATCGTCTCCTATGAGCAGACCCAGGAGACATTGGTCCTGCTGAAGCTGCTGGCGCTCGGCAATCAGGACGTCGCGGCCGGCAGGACCTTGCCCGCGCGAGCCGCCATAGAGCGCCTCCGCGCCAAAGCATGACGTTGTCGGCTTTCGCGGTCGAGCTCACCCAAGGTGCCGTCGACGATCTCGAAGCCATCCACCGCTATATCTCCGCGCATCGCTCACCGGCTGCCGGCGACGCGCTGCTTGATCAGATGTTGGCGACGGTCACGACGCTCGAGCGCTTTCCTGACCGTGGGTCCTGTCCGGCAGAGCTCGAGCGACTAGGGATTCGCGAATTTCGGCAGCTTCTCTGCGAGCCCTATCGGCTGATTTACAGGACCGTTGGCCAAACAGTCTTCGTTCTGCTGATCGCCGATGGCCGCCGCGATCTCCAGAGCTTGCTGGAGCGACGTCTGCTCGGGCGATGAGGCGTACGAAGACGCGGATCGACCAGCCCTTGCCTCGCCCACCGAAATAGCCGACACGAAAACCGTCCCAACCGGAACGGTTTCATGCTCGCTGGCATTCCCTTAGGCGATCTCGCCTTTCTCGCCGTCTCTCTCGTTCTGGCGGGGGCGGTGACGGGCCTTCTGGCCGGAGTCTTCGGCGTCGGGGGCGGCGCGGTCATCGTGCCGGTCCTGTTCGAGGTGTTCCGCGTCATCGGCGTTCCCGAGGAGGTGCGGATGCCTCTGGCGGTCGGGACCTCTCTGGCCGTCATCATCCCGACCTCGGTCCGCTCCTTCAACGCGCACCGCGCCAAAGGCATGGTCGATCTGTCGATTCTCAAGGTCTGGGCGGTGCCGGTGGTACTCGGCGTTCTCGTCGGCAGCTACATCGCCCGCTACGCGCCGGCCGACCTCTTCAAGATCGTCTTCGTCGTCGTCGCGACGATCTCGGCGCTGCGCCTGCTCTTCGCTGCGGACCGGTGGAAGTTCGGCGAGGACATGCCCGGCAAGCCGCTGATGGTCGCCTATGGCGGCGTCATCGGCGTGCTGTCGGCGCTCATGGGCATCGGCGGCGGGCAGCTCTCCAGCCTGTTCATGACCTTCTATGGCCGGCCGATCCATCAGGCGGTCGCGACGTCATCGGGCCTCGGTGTGCTGATCTCGATCCCCGGGGCGCTCGGCTTCATCTATGCCGGCTGGCCGAAGATGGACGTGCTGCCGCCGCTCTCGCTCGGCTATGTCTCGCTGATCGGCATGGCGCTGTTCATCCCGACCTCGGTCTGGACGGCACCGATCGGTGCCCGCGTGGCGCACCGCCTCTCCAAGCGACGGCTGGAGGTGGCGTTCGGGCTGTTCCTGCTGGCGGTGGCGGGGCGCTTCGTCTGGTCGCTGCT
>NZ_JBMDWH010000181.1:0-2396 GCF_048595345.1 Allobosea sp. | reverse complement strand
GGTAGAGCATGGTTCCGGCTCCTCAGATGCGTTCGATGATCTTGTCGCCGAACAGGCCCTGCGGCCGGAACAGCAGGAAGGCGAGCGCGATGAAATAGGCCAGCCAGCTCTCGATGCCGCCGCCGACCAACGGGCCCCAGTAGAACTCGCCGATCTTCTCGCCAATGCCGATGATCAGCCCGCCGACGATGGCGCCGGGGATCGAGGTGAAGCCGCCGAGGATCAGCACCGGCAGCGCCTTCAGCGCCACGATCTCCAGCGCGAAGGAGACGTCCGAGCGGGCGCCCCACATGATGCCGGTGATCAGCGCGACGATTCCGGCGGTGAACCAGACGATGACCCAGATCTGGTTCAGCGAGATGCCGACCGAGAGCGCCGCCTTGTGGCTGTCGGCGACCGCGCGCAGGGCGCGGCCGATGCGCGTGTACTGGAAGAACAGCGCCAGGGCGACGATCATCAGCGAGGCGATGACCGCCGCGGCGATGTCGATCTTCTGCAGCGTCACCAGCCCGCCGAGGATCTTCAGGTCGATCGCGCCGCGCGGCAGCCAGAGCTGGTCGGCGATCATCTGCTTCGGGTTGCCGCCGAAGAGCGCTTCGCCGAAGCCGATCAGGAAATAGGTGATGCCGAAGGTCGCCATGAACAGGATGATGTCCGGCTGGTTGACGAGCGGGCGCAGCACCACCCGCTCGATCGCGACGGCGAGGACGAACATGACGCCGAGCGTGACGATGACGGCGAGAAAGGCCGGCACGCCCTTTTCATAGAGGCCCACCAGCGTCAGCGCGGCGAAGACCACCATGATGCCCTGGGCGAAGTTGAACACGCCCGAAGCCTTGAAGATCAGCACGAAGCCGAGCGCGATCAGCGCGTAGAGAACACCGGAGACGAGGCCCTCCCAAACCGTCTGCGCCAGCAGGTCCGGCGCCTGGACCATCTGCTGGAAGGGGTCGAGGAAGATCGCATAGAGCGTGTTGGTCGGGTCGAGCCGGACGCCGATCGTGATCGCCAGAACGATGGCGACGAGGACGAGGCCGAATTTGACGAACGGGCTGGCGAGCAGGTTCGGCGCGGGGCGGGTGGCGATGTCGCTCATGGATGCGCTCCTGGCCGGCCCACGTTTTCATGGGAGCCCTCATCCTGAGGCGCGAAGCGGCGTCTCGAAGGATGCTTCAGGAGGCTCCCCAGATTGCTGGACCATCCTTCGAGACGCGCCTTGAGGCGCTCTTCAGGATGAGGGCTGAGGGTGATCGGCAGGCTCGCCATCAGTGCGCCACTCCCAGATAAGCGTCGATGACCTTCTGGTTCGCCTTGACTTCGTCCGGCGTGCCATCGGCGATCTTGCGGCCGTATTCGAGGACGACGACGCGGTCGGAGAGGTCCATCACCACGCCCATATCGTGCTCGATCAAGGCGATGGTCGTGCCGAATTGCTGGTTCACGTCGAGGATGAAGCGGCACATGTCCTCCTTCTCCTCGAGGTTCATGCCGGCCATCGGCTCGTCGAGCAGCAGAAGTTCGGGCTCCATCGCGAGCGCCCGGCCGAGCTCGACGCGCTTCTGCAGGCCGTAGGGCAGCTTGCCGACCGGCAATTTGCGGATGTGCTCGATCTGGAGGAAGTCGATGATGTCCTCGACCACGCGGCGATGCTCGATCTCCTCCTGCATCGCCGGGCCATGCCGCAGCGCCTGCCAGAAGAAACCCTTCTTCATCTTGAGGGTGCGGCCTGTCATGATGTTGTCGAGCGTCGACATGCCCTTGAACAGCGCGACGTTCTGGAAGGTGCGGGCGATGCCGCCGGCGGCGGCGCGGTGCGGGCGCATCTTGGCGCGGCGCTCGCCCTTGAAGACGATGCGGCCCTCCTGCGGCTGATAGAAGCCGTTGATGCAGTTCAGCATCGAGGTCTTGCCCGCGCCATTGGGGCCGATGATCGCGCGGATCTCGCCCTTGCGGATGTCGAAGGAGACGTCCGAAATCGCCTTCACCCCGCCGAAGCGCAGCGAGATGTTCTCCACCGAAAGCAGGGTCTTGCCCTTGGGGCGGATCGGGGTGCCGGTCATGGCCATCGGCTCCGCGTTCATGCTGCTTGCGCCTTTGCGGCCGGCGCCGGTTCGGCCGTGACCGGATAGATCGCGGCATCGCGCACCTTCACGCGGGCGGAGATGACGCCCTTGCGCCCGTCTTCGAACGTGACCTCGGTCGAGATGTCGGCGGCCTCAGACCCGTCATAGAGCGCGGCGACGAGCGGGGCGTAGCGCTCGGCGATGAAGCCGCGCCGGACCTTCTGGGTGCGGGTCAGTTCGCCATCGTCGGCGTCCAGCTCCTTGTGCAGGATGAGGAAGCGCTTGATCTGCGCGCCGCCCATCATCGGCTCGGCGGCGAGCGAGCGGTTCACC
>NZ_JBMDWH010000180.1:0-8055 GCF_048595345.1 Allobosea sp. | reverse complement strand
TATTCGAGATCGCCGAACACGGGCAGCGGCAGCTCGGCGGAGGGGCCAAGCACCTCGATGCCGGTCGCGAAGACCTCGACCGCACCGGTGGGAAGATTGGCGTTCTCGGTGCCTTCGAGTCGCGCCTTCACCTTGCCGTCGATGCGCACCACCCATTCCGAGCGCAGCGTCTCGGCATCGGCGAAAGCCGGCGAATCCGGGTCGATCACAACCTGCGTCATGCCGTAATGGTCGCGCAGGTCGATGAAGAGCACGCCGCCATGGTCGCGGATGCGGTGGCACCAGCCGGAAAGGCGCACCTGCGAGCCGATGTCGCTGTCGCGGAGCGCGCCGCAGGTGTGGGAACGGTAGCGATGCAGGGTCACGGGATCGGTCTTTCGGAAATGCGTCGAGGGCCGGCGCATCCGCCCCGGCCGAAACTCGGGGGCTAACCACACGCGCGGGGGCGAAATGTCAAGAACGCCCGCGACATCCCGCCCGCACCTCTGCTATGAGCCCAGGACCATGCATCTGATCGCCGACACCGCCGAGCTCGCCGCCGCCTGCGAGCGTCTCGCCGCCCACCCCTTCGTCACCGTCGACACCGAATTCCTGCGGGAAACGACCTATTATCCGAAGCTGTGCCTGATCCAGCTCGCATCCCCCGATGAGGCGGTGCTGGTCGATCCGCTGGCGCCGGGCATCGATCTGGCGCCCTTCTTCGCGCTGATGAGCAACGAGGCGGTGGTCAAGGTCTTCCATGCCGCCCGGCAGGACCTCGAAATCGTCTGGCTGCTCGGCCGCGTGCTGCCGGTACCGCTCTTCGACACGCAGGTCGCCGCGATGGTGTGCGGCTATGGCGACTCGGTCGGCTACGAGCAGCTCGCCAATGATCTCGCCAAGGCGCGCATCGACAAATCCTCGCGCTTCACCGACTGGTCGCGCCGCCCGCTCAACGAGGCGCAGCTGGTCTATGCAGAGGCGGACGTGACCCATCTGCGCGACATCTATCTGGCGCTGAAAGCCGATCTCGACGCCTCCGGCCGCGAAAGCTGGGTGGCCGAAGAGATGAAGGTGCTGACCTCGCCCGCGACCTATGAGGTGAAGCCCGAGAACGCCTGGATGCGCCTGAAGGGCCGCATCCGCAAGCCGCGCGAATTGCCGCTGCTGATGGAGATCGCCGCCTGGCGCGAGCGCGAGGCGCAGACCCGCGACGTGCCGCGCCAGCGTGTCCTTAAGGACGACGCGCTGATCGACATCGTCCAGCGCGGGCCGCGCTCGACCGAGGCCCTGGCCGAACTGCGCTCCGTGCCCAACGGCTTTGAGCGTTCGCGCAACGGCGCCGAGGTGCTCGCCGCGATCGAACGCGCGGCGGCCATCGACCCCAAGACCCTGCCCCGGCTGGAGCGCGAGCGCGGCCGCCCGACCAATGGCGCCGTGCTCGACCTGCTCAAGGTACTGCTCAAATCGGTCGCGGATGCCGAGCGCGTGGCTCCGAAGATCATCGCCACCAGCGACGATCTCGAAGCCATCGCCTCCGACGAGCTCACCGGCGTGCCCGCCCTCACGGGCTGGCGCCGGGAGGTCTTCGGCGAGAAGGCGCTGGCGCTGAAGAGCGGCCGCCTCGCCCTTCGCATCGAGCGCGGGCGCGTGGTGGTGGGCTGAGCGCACGCCCGCTGGCAGAGCGAAAAAGGTACGCTATATTGGACGCAAATCGGGTCTGAAAAGACCTGTGCCGGATAGCGAGAGGCAGCTTATGCAGCGCGTCGAAGCCGAGATGGCGGTCAGCGTTTCGGATCTGAAGAAGAACCCCACGGCCGTTGTCGATAGCGCAGGCGGGCAGGCTGTCGCGATCCTGAACCACAACCGCGTGATGGCCTATATGGTCCCGGCCGACGCCTATGAGGCGATGATCGACGCCCTTGACGACCAGGCTCTGGTTGCGCTGGCCAAGGCCCGAGCCATTGAGAGGGGCGAGCCGGTCGGCCTCAATGAGCTATAGGCTCGAATTTCTCCCATCCGCCCGCAAGGAATGGGACAAGCTTGGCGCAACCTTGCGGGAGCAGTTCAAGAAAAAACTGGGTGAGCGACTTGCTCATCCGCGCGTGCCGGCCGATGCGCTTCACGGCATGCCGGACCATTACAAGATCAAGCTGCGTGCGGCCGGATATCGCCTCGTCTATCGCGTCGAGGATGAACGCATCACGGTAGTCGTCGTGGCGGTCGGAAAAGCGCGAACGGGCGAGCGTCTACAGGACGGCTGCGAAGCGCTGAACGGCGCCGGGTTCACCCCCCGCCATAACTCTTCACCAGCGAGCCCGCGACCAGCCCCCAGCCATCCACCAGCACGAAGAAGATCAGCTTGAACGGCAGTGCCACCGTGACCGGCGGCAGCATCATCATGCCGACCGACATCAGGATCGAGGCCACCACGAGGTCGATGATCAGGAACGGCACGAACAGCAGGAAGCCGATCTCGAAGGCCCGGCGCAGCTCCGAGATCATGAAGGCCGGCACGAGCACCTCGATGCCGATATCCTGAGGCGTGGCCGGACGCGGCCCCTGGGACATGTCGAGGAACAGCTGCAGATCCTTCTCGCGCACATGCCGCAGCATGAAGGTGCGGAACGGCACCACGCCTCGATTATACGCCTCCTGCGGCTGGATCTGTCCCGCTACCAGCGGCTGCACGGCGTTGGTGTAGGCCTCCCGCAAGGTCGGCGCCATCACGAAGCCGGTCAGGAACAGCGACAGCCCGATGATCACCGCGTTCGGCGGCGCGGTCTGCGTGCCCAGCGCCGAGCGCAGCAGCGACAGCACCACCACGATGCGGGTGAAGGAAGTCACCATCACCAGGATCGACGGCGCCAGCGAGAGCACGGTGATGACCGCGATGAGCTGGAGCGCCCTCTCGGCCACCCCTCCTCCTTGGCCGAAATCCAGCGAGAGGGTCTGCGCGGCGGCCGGCGTCGCCACGAAAAGGCACAGCGCCAGCGCTCCCGCCAGGGTGCGCGGCATGCTTCGCCTTCCCGCTCTGCCGTTCTGCTGACTCACGCGCGCCGCTCATGCCGCCGACTCAACCGGAGCCGGATCGAGGCGAGGCTAGAGCACCGGACCGAAAAGTGGAATCCACTTTTCGGAAAAATTCGATGCTCCAGCAATATCTTAGAGCATCGTGACCGCGTCCGTTGGGACGCGCGATGGTCTAGTCCCGCAGGGACAGGGCGCAACTGAAGAAGGCCGGCGCTGCGGCCGGCCTTCGTGATTCCTGTTGATGACGGCGGTGGCCGGAGCCTTTCGCGGGGGCTTCGTCCCTCAGGATTTCGCCTTCGGATCGCGGCCGAGCAGGCGCGCGAATTCAGCCTCGATCGCATCGACGGAGAACGGATCGAGCTCCTTGGCGGGCTCGGCAGGCTTCGGCTCGGCAGGTGTCTCGCCTGCGGAAACCGCTTCCGCCGGCTTGGCCTCCACCGTTTTGGCATCGGCACCGTCGAACGCGGGAGTCTTCACCTCGGGCGCGGGTTCCGCGACTGGCGCTTCGGCCAAAGTCACGGCGGGCTCCGGCTCGGCCGGCCCGGCCGGCGGAGGCAGAGGCTCGGGAACCACGATCTCGGGCTCGCTCGGGCGGATCGGCGCGGGCTGCATCGCCGCCTCGGGCTCGTCGGCGGGCGGCGCGCCGTTGGCCGGCTCCGGCACAGCCGGGAACGGCTTGGCGGCGGGGGGCTTGGGCGGGAAAACGGGCAGAGGCTTCGGCGGCGCGAAGGGTTTGGCGGCGACGGGCTCGGCTGCGTCGCCGGGGCGCGGGCTGACCGGCTTGGGTTTCAGCCCGAGAGCGGCTTCGAGCTCAGCCTCCATGTCCAGCATCGCCTGCGGCTTGGCCGGCGCAGGCGCGGCTCGTTTCGGCTCAGCCGGCGGCGCCGACGGCGCGATCACGGGTTCGCGCTTCGGCAGATCCGGGATCACGGGCTCGACCTTCGCGGCGGAGGCGACAGGCGGGGCCGGCGCGGCCGGAGAATCGAGCACCGGCGCGGGCGAGCGGACCGGCTGCGCAGGCGCCTCCTCGGCCGGATGGGCGGGGCGCACAGCCGAATGCGGCCGCTTCAGCGCCGCCTCGAGCTGGCGCGCCATATCGTCGAGTTCGTCGGCGCTGGCGGCCGGGGCCGGGGCATGCTCGCGGGCAAAGCTCGGCGCGGGGAAGCTTGGCGCCGGGAATGACGGCGCGGCCGAAGCGGGCGCCGTCGAGGCGGCACGGGTGGCAGAAAAGCCCTCGACACCGAGCGCGGTGGCGACGCCGGCCGCGGCCGCGCTCTCCACCGGAATCTGCACCGGCCGCATCGGCACGGCCGGCACGACATCCTCGACATCGTTGCCGGTGATCGTGCGGCGCAGCTCCTCGCCGGCGCGGATCGCCGGCTCGCTCGGCGGCACCAGCGTCTCGAAGGGCGGCAACGGCCGGTCCTGAGCCGATGGCTCGCTGAACATGGGGGTCGCCGAGCGCGATCCGGCCCGGACGATGTTGCTCTCGACCACGACATCCGACGCCCCGCCCACCATCAGCAGATGCTCGACATTGTCGCGGCGGATCAGGACGAGCTGGCGCTGATTGTCGAGATCGAAGCTGTCGACGATGCCCAGGCGCGGCTGGCGCTGGCGTCCGGCCCCCTGCCCCGGCACCCGCAGGCGCCCGCTTTTGAGCTGACGCGCGACCAGCAGCAGCAGGCCGAGCAGCACGAGGATCACCACCGAGGCGACGATCAGCTTCTGAGCCGTCGTCAGTTCCAGTCCAAACAAGCTCTGCAAGGCGCGCCCTCATCTCGCCACGGCCTTTTCGGCCGAAGGTCAACCCCGAACTTCCGCCCAAGGTTCAACACCTTGCCTATAGCACATGGCTTCCGGCTTCGGGAAACATGGTGAATGCGTAGTTAACGGCTTCGTTGAAAGGACGTGACTTTAACCGTCCGTTAACCATGCGCCCGGCAAGAATTGCCCAGTGACGAGGGGTCCCTGCCCCGTCGGTTTTCGGGAATCCGGTGCCATGGCGAATGACGGAGCGAGCATCGGCGGCGGCCTCCTCAACGCGCTGAAGACGCGCATGCACTACGCCCAGGCCCGCCAGAAGGTCCTGGCCGAGAATGTCGCCAATGCCGACAGCCCGGGCTTCCGCCCCCTCGATCTGAAGCCCCCCAAGCTCGACCGCTCCGATGGCGTCGCCCTCGCCCGCACCAGCGCCGGCCATCTCGGCCTCTCCGGCGGCCGGGGCGGCTTCACCGGGACCGGCGCGCCGCGCTTCGAGACCACCCCGAACGGCAACGCGGTCAATCTCGAGGACGAGATGATGAAAGTCGCGTCCAACCAGTCCGACTACCAGCTCGCCGCCTCGCTCTACAGCAAGGGGCTGAGCCTGATGAAGATCGCCATCGGCAAGAACGGCTGAGGGGGCGGCTGATGGATCTGATCAAGAGCATCGCCGTCGCAGCCTCGGGCCTGCGCAGCCAGTCCGGCCGCATGCGGGTCATCGCCGAGAACATCGCCAACGCCGATTCCGCCCCCGACCGCGCCGGCGTCGATCCCTACCGCCGCAAGACGGTGAGCTTCGAGCGCCATCTCGACCGCAGCCTCGATGCCCAGCTGGTGTCGCTGGGCCGCATCCAGCGCGACCAGAGCGCCTTCAGGACCAAGCACGAGCCCGGCAACCCGGCCGCCGACGCCAATGGCGACGTCAAGATGCCGAACGTCAACCAGCTCGTCGAAATGGTCGACATGCGCGAGGCCCAGCGCAGCTACGAGGCCAATCTGAACCTGATCTCCTCCACCCGGCGGATGATCCAGCGCACCATCGACATCCTGCGCGCCTGATCCAGAAGGAGATTCGAGCCATGGCCACGCCGAGCTTCGCCGCAGGTGCCTACGCCAACATCCAGGGCATGGGCGCCGGCAATCTGATGCGCAAGCCGCTCGCGGGCAGCACGGGCGAGACCGGCGGCGCCGATTTCTCGGCCCTGCTCGGCAAGGCGCTCGATTCCACGGCGGAAGCCGGCCGCAAGGCCGACATGCAGACCGCCAGCGTCGCGGCCGGCCGGGCGGACGTGGTGGACGTCGTCACGGCGGTCGCCGAGAGCGAGACCGCGATCCAGACCCTCGTGGCCGTGCGCGACAAGGTGATCGCGGCCTATGAGGAAATCATGCGGATGCCGGTGTGAGCGGCTGAGGACGGATCGACCATGACCTCCGGAGCCATTCTCGACGTCGCGCGCGACGGCATCGTCGTCTTCCTCAAGGTGGGCGGGCCGCTGATGGCGATCGCCCTTCTGGTCGGCCTCGTCGTCTCGCTGGTGCAGGCGCTGACGCAGATCCAGGAGCAGACGCTGATCTTCGTGCCGAAGATTCTCGCCGTCTTCGCAGGCATGATGCTGCTTCTTCCGTTCATGGGAGACGCGCTTGCGAGTTATATGGGGCGGGTCGCCGTGCGAATCGCCACGGGCGGATGATCCTGCCGCCGCCCGCTCCGGCCCTGGCCGGAACGGGCGCGACGCGGCGCTTCAGATGGCGCGGAACCGGCTCCGGCCCGATGCAGCTCGCGATCCTGCCACAGATCGGCGCCTTGTTCGTGCTGGTCTTCGCGCGCGTCGGCACCATGGTGATGCTGATGCCGGGCATCGGCGAGCGCTTCATCTTCTCGCGCGCCAGGCTCTCCCTCGCCTTCTTCATCGCGCTCGTGATCCTGCCCATGGCGCGCCCGAGCCTCAGCGTCCCCCAGGATCTGCCGGCGCTGCTGACGCTGCTGGTCGGCGAGGTTCTGATCGGCCTCGTGATCGGTGTCTGCGCCCGGCTCGTCATGGCCGCGCTCCAGACCGCCGGCACCATCCTGGCGCAGGCCATGGGGCTCGGCTTCGCCATGACGGTCGACCCCACCGGCGGCGCGCAGAACCCCTCCATCGGCAATTTCCTGACGATGCTCGGCATCACGCTGGTGCTGACCAGCGACCTGCACCATCTCGCCATCGCCGCGGTGCATGAGAGCTACCGGCTCCTGCCGCCGGGCGGGACGCCGGCGGTGGACGACGTGATGACGCTCGCCATCCGCTCCGCCGGCCAGGGTTTCGCGATCGCGGTCCAGATCGCCGCGCCCTTCATCGTCTTCGGGCTGCTGTTCAATCTCGGTCTCGGCGTCCTGGCGCGGATGATGCCGCAGCTCCAGGTCTTCTTCCTCGCGGTGCCGGCCTCGATCTTCGGCGGCATGCTGATCCTGCTGGCGGTGCTGGGCGTGATGATGAGCGTCTTCATCGCCGATATCGGCACCTTCCTGCGCCAGTTCACGGGAGGCTGACGGGCGATGTCCGAAGATGCCGACAACGAGGACAGGACAGAAGACCCGACCCAGCGAAAGCTGGATCAGGCGACCGAGAAAGGCGACGTCCCCAAATCGCAGGAGATCGGCACCTTCTTCGTGCTGTGCGGCTTCACGCTCGCGCTCCTGGTCGGGGCCGGCTGGTCCTCGCGCGAAGCGTTGGGGACGCTGCGCGCCTTCCTGATGAACGCCCATCAGGTGCCGGCGGACGGAGCCGGCTTCATGCAGGTGACGCGGCAGGGCGTGCTGACCGGGTTCATGGCGCTGGGCATGCCCTTCGCCTTCATTCTCTGCGCGGGTCTGGCGGGCGCGCTGCTGCAGCACAAGCTGCTCTGGACCGTCGAGCCGCTGATGCCGAAGTTCGACCGGATCAACCCCCTCTCAGGCATCAAGCGGATCTTCGGCAAGGAGGCTTGGGTCAATTTCGGCAAGGGCCTCGCCAAGACGGCGCTGATCGGCATCGTCGTCTGGATCACCCTCTGGAACGAGCACGACAGGCTGGGCGCCTTCGCGCAGATGGAGGTCGCGGCGCTGCTGCCGGCGACGCTCGCGCTGGCGATCAAGCTGATGGGCGCGGTGCTCGCGCTCTTCGCCGTGGTCGCGATCGGCGATTTCGCCTGGCAGCGCTTCACCTGGTATCAGCGCCAGAAGATGACCAAGCAGGAGCTCAAGGACGAGTTCAAGAACTCCGAGGGCAATCCCGAGATCAAGGCCAAGCTGCGCCAGAT
>NZ_JBMDWH010000179.1:0-14660 GCF_048595345.1 Allobosea sp. | reverse complement strand
CCGGCTGCGGCAGCGAGAAGCCCTCGGGGAACTCCTCGGCGATGAAGCCGGTCGAGAGGTGGCCCTCGATCCAGCGCGGATGATGCATCAGCGCCGATACGAAGGGGATGTTGTGGCGGATGCCGTCGATGGCGAAGGCGTCGAGGGCGCGCGCCTGCGCCTTGATCGCCGCCTCGCGCGTCGGCGCATGCGTCACGAGCTTGGCGATCATCGGGTCGTAATAGATCGAGATCTCGCCGCCCTCGAAGACGCCGGTGTCGTTGCGGATGGTGGCGCCATCACGAGTACCCTCTGCCGGCGGGCGGTACTTCACCAAACGGCCGATGGAGGGCAGGAAGTTGCGGAACGGATCTTCGGCATAGACGCGGCTTTCCACAGCCCAACCGTTGAGCTTCACGTCGGACTGCTTGAAGGGCAGTTTTTCACCTGCGGCCACGCGGATCATCTGCTCGACGAGGTCGATGCCGGTCACCATCTCGGTCACCGGGTGCTCGACCTGAAGACGGGTGTTCATCTCGAGGAAGTAGAAGGACTTGTCCTGACCAGCCACAAACTCGACCGTGCCGGCGGAATCGTAATTGACCGCCTTGGCGAGCGCCACGGCCTGCTCGCCCATCGTCCTGCGGGTCGCCTCGTCGAGCAGCGGCGAGGGCGCCTCCTCCAGAACCTTCTGGTTGCGGCGCTGGATCGAGCATTCGCGCTCGCCGAGATAGACGACGTTGCCGTGCTTGTCGCCGAGAACCTGGATCTCGATATGGCGCGGGTCGACGATGAACTTCTCGACGAAGACCCTGTCGTCGCCGAAGGAGGATGCCGCCTCCGACTTGGCGCGCGCGAAGCCCTCCGCCACCTCGGCCGAAGAATGGGCGATGCGCATGCCCTTGCCGCCGCCGCCGGCCGAGGCCTTGATCATCACGGGATAGCCGATCTCGTCGGCGATCGTCACGGCGTGCTCGGGGCTCTCGATGATGCCGAGGAAGCCCGGAACGGTCGAAACCTTGGCGGCGGCCGCCGCCTTCTTGGATTCGATCTTGTCGCCCATCGCGGCGATGGCGCCGGGATTGGGGCCGATGAAGACGATGCCGTTATCCTTCAGCGCCTGGGCGAAGGCCTCGCGCTCGGAGAGGAAGCCATAGCCGGGATGCACGGCTTCAGCGCCGGTCTGCTTGCAGGCGGCGACGATCTTCTCGATCTGGAGATAGGATTCGGCAGCCGGCGCCGCGCCGATATGCACCGCCTCGTCGGCCATCTCGACATGCAGCGCGTCGCGGTCGGCATCGGAATAGACGGCGACGGTCCTGATGCCCATGCGCCGGGCCGTCTTGATGACGCGGCAGGCGATCTCGCCCCGGTTCGCGATCAGGATCTTCGAGAACATCGGCGGCGATCCCCGGCTGCAATCCATCTGGAATAGCCGGGGTTTATGGGACGCGGCAACCGGCGTCCACCAATGCGAAAGTCGCGTGCGCGCATCCTTCGCCGTGCGCGAATGCGCAGGCCCGCCGCAGGCTCAGCTCGCCAGCAGCATCCGCTGCGCCGAGGCGACGACCGATTTCCCCGCGCCCTTGGCGAAGGCGAAGGCCAGCAGCGTCTCGTCGCAATGCTCGGCCTCGCGGGCGATCTCGAAGGCGATGCGCTGCGCGATGGGCGTCGGGCCCTCGCCGACCGAGAGGGTCGCGACCAGCCAGTGAGCCTTGTCGCGATCGATCACTCCGGTCGGGCGGTTCTCCCAGACCGCGAAATCGACGACCAGCGCCACGAGATACGCTCCGAAAGCCGGGCAGGCCGTCGGCACGGCCCGGTCGAGCGCGACCAGAACATCGACGGTGTCGCGCGTCAGAACAACGTCGTTCAAGATGTCGCGCTGAAGAACCTTCACATCCTCATCGTCGATCGCGCGACGATCCATCACGCGATCGACGAATTCACGCAGCTCATGGGCCATCATCTTCGCACCTCTGTCCGGCGTTGTTCTTTGCCGGTGTTCCCTGTTGTAGAAACACCATGAACCCGGGTCAGACATCAGGTGGTTAACGTGCAAATCTGAACGTGTGTTCAGGTTAAACGGTGCTGAGTCGATGTGGTTGCGGGGGCGTTACCATGCGCTGCGCAAAGCTCCCGAAGCGCGGCCCTCGATCACAGCCGCGAGCCAGGCGACGATGCCAGGAAGCGGGTGGATCGCCCGGCCCACCGCTGGCCTGATCGGACGATCGCGATGCCAGCGCCGAGAGCCGAATGACTGCGTCCCCCTCCCTCCCCATGCCGCCGGCCTTTCGGCGCATCGGCTGGTCCCATCTCGCCGCCCAGTTTTCCGAACAGATCGCGCTGGCCGCAGCTCCCCTGATCGCGGTCCTGGCTTTCGGAGCCGGGCCCGCGCAGGCCGGCTGGCTGCAGACGGCGCAGACGCTGCCCTTTCTGCTCCTGTCCATACCCGCCGGGGTCGCGGTCGATCGCGCATCGCGGCGCGGATTGATGGTCGGAGCCGAAGCCATGCGCGCGCTGTCGCTGCTCGCCATCCTGCTCTTGCTGGTCACCGGAGGATTGAGCCTGCCGGCCTTGGCGGTACTCGGCTTCACCGGAGCGATCGGCACCGTCGTCTACAGCGTCGCCGCACCGGCGCTGCTGCCGAGCCTCGTTCCGCGCGACCAACTCGCGCCCGCCAATCGCTGGCTGGAATTGGCCCGCAGCGCCGCCTATGCCGGCGGGCCCGCGCTCGGAGGCGCTTTGGTCGGTTGGAGCGGGGCGCCGACAGCCTATGCTGCTGCCACGGTACTGTCTCTGCTCGCCGTCGCCCTGCTAGCGGGCCTGCCGCGCGAGGCGGCACCGATGAAGCGCCGACGAAGCCTGCCCGGAGAGATCGCGGAGGGTGCCCGCTTCGTCGCGGGCCACCACCTGCTTCGGCCGGTGGTGCTGACGGCCATCCTCTTCAACACGGCC
Organism: Allobosea sp.; assembly: GCF_048595345.1. Lineage (GTDB taxonomy): Bacteria > Pseudomonadota > Alphaproteobacteria > Rhizobiales > Beijerinckiaceae > Allobosea. Next base: position 11,723 of record NZ_JBMDWH010000179.1, on the reverse strand, counting down.
TGGTTCGTCCTGCAGGCCATCTATGTCGCCTATGCCGTCGAGCATCTCGGCATGAACGCCGGACAGATCGGACTATCGCTCGGCATTTACGGTGCGGGCATGCTGCTGGGAGCCATGGGCGCGCCGCTGCTCGCGCCGCGCCTGTCATTCGGTGAGACCGTCCTGCTCGGCCCCCTCGCCGGCCTGTCGGCGGCTTGCGTCATCGCAGCGACGATCCTTTGGCCGAGCCCGGCCCTGGTCTGTATCGGATTCTTCCTGTTCGGCGCCGGCCCGATCCTGTGGTCGATCACGACGATGACGCTACGCCAGGCGGTAACGCCTCCCGGCATGCTCGGCCGCGTCTCGGCGCTGATCATGACCGCCACCTTCGGCGCCCGCCCGATCGGCGCGGCCATCGGCGCGCTCGTCGCGCAGCGCTTCGGCGCCCCCGCCTGCCTGCTGGTCGCGCTCGCCGGGTTTGCGGCTCAGCTTCTCGTCATCGCCGGCTCGCCAGTGCCGCGGCTGCGCGAGGTGCCGCAGCCCGCTTGAGCGGGATGGACAGGCCGAGACGAGAGCATCGGCTCAAAAAGTGGATCGCCTTTTCGGGCGAAATCCGACTGCTCCAGCCCCATCTCGGAAAATCGTGACTGCGTCCGTTCGGACGCGGGAGCGTCTATGCAGCCTCTCGCAGCCCCAGCACGGACGGCAATTCGTCCATCCGCGCGAGCACATGCCGGGCCCCCAGCGCCACCAGACGCTCGGCGGGCTGAAAGCCCCAGGACACCGCCACGGGCAGCACGCCGGCCGCGACCGCCATCTCGATGTCGAAGGAGCTGTCCCCCACCATGGCCGTGCGCTCCGGCGCGGCGCCGACCGCCGCCATCGCGTTCAGCATCATACCCGGATGAGGCTTCGAGGGCGCGTCGTCCGCGGACTGGATCACGTCGAATAGATCGCTCCACCCGTGCCGAGCCACGATGTATTCCGCCCCCTTGCGCGACTTGCCGGTCGCTACGGCGAGTTTCACGCCGGACACCGCCTTGAGCCGCGTCAGCGTCTCGGCGACGCCCGGATACAGCGGCTCCTCCAGCGCGGGATCCGTGAAGGCCTGTTGGCGCATCGCCTGGAACACCTCGCGATACTTGTCGGTCAGCCGGTCGTCCGGCCGCTCCAGCCCCGCGAGCTGCGCCAGCGCGATATCGAGGCTGAGACCGACGATGCCGAGCCCCGCCTCGCGGCCTGGATGCGGCAGGCCGCAGCGCTCGAAGGTGACGTATTGCGCACCGAGGATGATCGCCTCGGAATTGATCAGCGTGCCGTCGAGGTCGAAGATGACGAGGTCCATGCCGGGCGCTTTAGCCCGAAGCGCCCGGCACCGCCACCGCCTTGGCGGCATGGCGTCGTCCCGTTTCGCCTTCGAAGGCCGCCGGCTCAGCCCCTGCCCTCGCGGGCGCAGGCATCGACCGCCTTGCGCAGATCGGCCCCGTCGAGACCCTTGGAACGCGCCTCCTTGCGACATTCGGCCCGCTGCGCCAGATCCGGCCGCTTGCCGTTGAAGCAGGCGGTCAGCGCCGCGACGCGCTCCGAGCCCTGCACGCCGCGCCCATCGATCTCGTCCTTGCAGGCCTTGCGCGCGCTCGCCGCCGTCGGCTTGCCGTCCCGCGTCAGCCCGTCCTTGGCATAGAGCTGCACACCGGGAAACTTGCCTTCCATGCACAGCCGCATGGCGGCACGAAGATCATCGCCCGACAGCGCGACATGCTCGGCCAGGCAATCCTGCCGGGCCTTGGTCCGCTCGGCGCGCGGAATCGGATCGGCAACCGCGACGGCGCCGCGTGCTGGCGCGGATGCGGAGCCCGCCGACGCTTCCTGCGCCCGCGCCAAACCGGAAAAACCGAAACAAGCGATGATCGCGAGAACCCAGATCCGCATGGAAACCTCCGTGCCCAAAAGAGAACATGATTAGAACAAACTTCTGTTTGTTCCGCAAGTGTTCTCTTTCCGCAGCGGCAGGAAAATGTTCCGGTCCCGTCCCCCTTATTCGTCAGGTGCCTCGACGATCGGGTCGTAGGGCGCATCGTCGAAGCCGAGCAGGTTCCAGCTCTGGCGCATATGCGGCGGCAGCGGCGCCGAGACGTCGATCGTGCCCTTGCCGCGCGGATGCGGCACGACGATGCGCCGCGCCAGCAGATGCAGCTTGTTCTGGATGCCGCCGGGCAGTTCCCAGTTCTGGATGTTGAAATATTTCGGATCGCCGACGATCGGGTGGCCGATATGGGTGGTGTGGGCGCGCAGCTGGTGGGTGCGGCCGGTCACCGGCTTCAGCGAGAGCCAGGCCAGCTTCTGCGCCGCCGTTTCCACCACCGCGTAGTAGGTCACCGCATGCATCGCCCCATCCTCGCCATGCTGGGCGACGGCCATGCGCTGGTCGCCGTCATAGGCTTCCTCGCGCGCCAGATAGGTCGAGATGCGGCCCTGCTTCACCCGTGGCACGCCGACCACGAGCGCCCAATAGACCTTGCGCGCCGCGCGGGAGCGGAAGGTCTTGGCGAGCGTCGCGGCCGCGAAGCGCGATTTGGCGATGACGAGGCAGCCCGCCGTGTCCTTGTCCAGCCGGTGGACGAGGCGCGGCTTCTGTCCGTCCTTGTCGGTCAGTGCGGACAGCATCTGGTCGACATGCCTGGTGGTGCCCGAACCGCCCTGCACGGCGAGGCCGGCCGGCTTGTTGAGCACCATCACGTCGTCATCCTCATAGAGGGTGATCGAACGCAGGAAGCCGATCGTGTCCGCGTCCGCCTTGGCAGAGCGCGGCCGCTCCGCCTGCTGCTCCAGCTTCAGCGGTGGAATGCGGACGGTCTGGCCCTCGGCGAGCCGGTCCTTGCTGTCGGCGCGCTTGCCGTCGACACGCAGCTCGCCCTTCCGGACGATGCGCTGGATATGGCTGAAGGAGAGCTGCGGGAACCGGCTTTCGAGGAAGCGGTCGATGCGCATCTCGTTCTCGTCGGCGCTGACGACGAGCTGCTGCACGCCAGTGGCGAGCACCTGCGAGGCTTCGGCCTTCGCCTCGGCGCGAGTGCGCCGGGGCGCCTCGGCCGCGGCCGGCTTGGGCGCATCGGCCTTGCGGATGGGCATCTTGCGCGTCGCGGCCTTGGGCGAGCCCGCATCGACCGCGGCCCGCGAGCGGGCCGGCGCGCGCACATCCCGCTCATCCGCATCGGGGCGCGGACGGGTCGCGGCGCGCGCCGCGCGGCGGGCGTCATGGCTGGGGCGCTTGCCGCGCGGCGCGCCGGCACGATCGCCCGCGCCTGCGCTCTTGCCGGGGCCCCTGCCCCCGGGACCTTTGCCACCCGTCCTCATCGTGCGCGCTCCCCCATGGGAAGGGACAGAACGGCGCGGCGCGGCCATGCCGGCGCGCCACGCAGCGCCGGACCGCGACGCGAAGCGGCCGAAGAAGGAGAAAAGCTTGACATCATGGCTTTGCAATACCCAGCGCACAGCGCCCGCACAAACGATTTCCACCCCTTGCGGCGGCGCGCCCAGGCTGAAAGATGTAAGCCGCAGAGCAAGGACATCGGCCGGGGGCGACCGAAGGGCATGAGGCGGACGGCGCGAGCCATCGCAACCGATCGGGCAAGGCTGTTCGCCGCAATGCTCGCCGTGCTGTTCGCCATGGGCGAAGGCGCGGCTTTTGCGGGCCCCGTCCCGCGAAGGGCGAAAGCACCGGAATTCGCGCGCAGCTGTGCGATCACACCTCCCGATCTCGGGCCGATCTGGAGCACCGCCATCCCGGATTCGACCGCCAAGGCCGGATCCGACGACGACGAGGCCGATGACGGGCCGGACGACGGCGAGGACGATGAGGACGAGGGCGAGGGCGAGGATTCGGTCCCCGGGCTGATCGTCCCCGGCTCCGACACCTGCCTCGCCATCTCGGGTACGGTCACGGCCGGGCTGCAATTCGACAGCTACCGCGTGCCCAAGGCGGGCGATGCCGCCCCGCGCCCCGCCTTCTCCTGGCCGACCACCGCCAATCTGCGGATCGCGACGAGCCAGACGCTGCCCTCGGGCCTGTGGATCGGCACCGCCTTCGAGGTGTCCACCGCCCCTGCCGCGGGCCAGCCCGACAGCGCGACGATTGAGGAGGCGACGGTCGCGGTCGGCCCCATGCTGTTCGGCCTCGCCGGCTCGCGCTTCAGCTTCTGGACCGGCGAGGACTTCGCCTTCAGCGCCCGCTCGCCCGGCCGCAATGTCGGGCTGATCGCCTGGGAGCGCGATCTCACCGAACGCTGGACTCTCGCTCTGGCGGCCGAGGACCCCACGGCCGCGACCACCACCAGCATCCCGCTGAGCCGCGGCCGCGTGCCGGACGGCGTCGCCCGCCTGCTCTACACCCAAGGCGATCTCACCTTGCATCTGGCAGGCGCCCTGCGCGATGTGCCGGGCGGGACGGCGAGGCTCGGCCGCGCCGGCATCCTCGGCGCCACCTACAAGCTCAAGGCCTTCGGCGGGTCGGGCGAAATCACCGCGCAGATCGCGGCAGCAGTCGATGCCGCCGCCTATATCGGCTCTTCGCTGGATACGACGATCGTCCGGCAGGTGCTCACCCCGGCCGATTCCTCGCGCGGTTTCTCCACGGTCGTGGCCGCCAAACGCGAATGGACCGACACGCTGGCCAGCAATCTCTATGTCAGCCGCTACCAGATCGCGGTGCCGCTGGCCGATGCCAGCCGCGCCAAGCTGCGCATCGACCGGCTGAGCACGAATCTGGTCTGGTCCCCGGTGGAGGGCTTCCGGGCAGGCATCGAGGGCTCGCTGGCCTATACCGAGGCCGCCTTCCGCAGCCGCGCCATTCCGGCCACGATCGGCGGCCGGCTGCTCTCGGCCCAGCTCTTCATCGAGCGGGCGTTCTGACGGGGAGCCGGCTCCCCCCGCGTGCCGACGCGACCGGCGCCAACCTCAGCCCTTGCGCAGATTGGTGAAGACCGGGACGCCGCTCAGCATGCCGGTCAGGCCCTTGCGATAGGCCACCGGCTGGAAATACTGGCCGGCAGGAACGAAGGGCACATCCTGCATCGCCTGAAGCTGGATCCGCGCGGCGATGGCCTTCTGCGTGGCGAGGTCCGGCGCTTCGAGCCATTGTGCCCGCAGCGTCTCGATCTCCGGGCTCGTCGGCCAGCCGGGGCTCGCCTTGGTCCCGTTGCCGCGCAGCGGCGAGCTCGTCGCCGGCGAGGCGAGGTCCAGCCCCGACCAATAGGTGACATAGCAGCTCCACCCACCAGCCTCGACGGGGTCGCGCTTGGTGATCCGCTGCAGCACCGTGCCCCAATCGGCGGCGACGAAATCGACGTTCGCGCCGAGCTTGCGGAGCATGTCGGCCCCCACCTCAGCCACCTGCGAAATGCGCGGCACGTCCTGTCCGGACAGAAACACGATCCGCTCGCCCTTGTACCCGGCTTCCGCCAGCTCGCGCTTCAGCGCGGCATAATCCTTCGGCGCCTTCAGGGCGGCGAGGCCCTCCTCCGAGGCCATCGCCGATCCGGCGGGGAAGAATCCCATGGTCGCGCGCCGCACCGCGGGATCCCCGCCGCAGACCGCATCCATGCAGGCGGTCTGATCGAGAGCCTTCAGGATGACGCGGCGGATCGCCGGGTTGTTGAACGGGGCCTGGAGGTGGTTGAGACGGATCTGCCCGGCCATGCCGGACGGATCCTTGACCTCGACGACGATGTTCGGATCCTTCCGCAGGATCGGCAGCATGTCGATGAGCGGCTGCTCCACCCAGTCGACCTCGCCCGCCTGCAGCGCGCTCACGGCCGTGGCGGGGTCGGGCATCACCGTGAATTCGACCCGGTCGAGATAGGCGACGCGCGGGCCGGCCGTGAAGCTCGGCGTCCCGCCCGAACGCGGCACATAACCGGCATGGCGGGCGTAGACATGGCGGGCACCGGGAACCCGCTCCTCCTTGACATAACGGAACGGGCCGGAGCCGATCGCCTCCGGGATCTGCTTGAACGGGTCGGTCTGCGCCAGATGCTCGGGCATGATCGCCGCGACGAGCGCGCTCGGCCGCGCCAGCGCAGCCGGCAGATTCGGAAACGGCCTGCTGAGCCGGAAGACGATGGTCCGGTCGTCCGTCGCGGTGAGCTCGTCGGTCGCCGCCATCAGCGCCTGGCCGAAGGTGTCGCGGGCGCCCCAGCGCTTGATGGAAGCCACCGCATCGCGTGCCAGAACCTTGCTGCCGTCATGGAAGACGAGGCCTGGCCTCAGCGTCAGCGTCCAGCGCCTGCCCTCATCTTCGACGACGTGCCCCTCGACCATTTGCGGCTGCGGCTGGAGCGCTTCGTCGAGGCCGTAGAGCGTATCCCAGACCAACAGAGCATGGGTGCGGGTGGAATACCCCGTGGTCCAGATCGGATCGATGATCGCGACATCGGAGTAAGGCACGAAGCGCAGCGTCCTGGCATCCTGCGCCTGCGCGATCCGGGGCATCGGCAGCAAAGCGGCTGCGGACGCTGCGAGAAATTGGCGTCTGTCCATGTCGTTCTCCTCGCCGGCGATCCTGCACGGCCACTCGGCAGAGGAGCAAGAGCCGCGCCAGCAGAGGGACCGGGCGGAAGGAGCAGCGCGATCGTGATCGGTGCAGCCGGAGCGTCCGCCCGAAGGGGCGCAAGGGGCATGCGGCGGCGCGGCTCAGCCCTCGCCGCGCTCCAGCCTAAGCTTCTCCCAATACTCCAGCCGCTTGCGGATCTCGCGCTCGAAGCCTCGCTCCGGCGGGTCGTAGAAGCGCTGCCGGCCGAGCACATCCGGCCAGTAGTTCTGGCCGGAAAAGGCTTCCGGCTGGTCATGGTCGTAGGCGTAATCGGCGCCGTAGCCCTCCTCCTTCATCAGCCGCGTCGGCGCGTTGAGGATGGTCTTGGGCGGCATCAGCGAGCCGCGCTCCTTGGCGACCCGGACCGCGGCCTTGTAGGCCTTGTAGGCAGCGTTCGATTTGGGCGCGGTAGCGAGATAGATGACGCAATTGGCGAGGGCGAGCTCGCCCTCCGGCGTGCCGAGCTGCTCATAGGTTTCGGCTGCGGCCCGGGCATGGATCAGCGCCTGCGGATCGGCGAGCCCGATATCCTCCACCGCCATCCGCACCAGCCTGCGGGCGAGGAAGCGCGGATCCTCGCCGGCATCGAGCATGCGGGCGAAGTAATAGAGCGCAGCATCGGGGTCGGAGCCGCGGATCGTCTTGTGAAGCGCGGAGATCAGGTTGTAGTGGCCGTCCTGCGCCTTGTCGTAGATCGGCGCACGCCGCTGGATCACCTCGGACAGGCCGTGCTCGTCGAGCATCTCGCCCGGCTTGGCGGCCCGCCAGATCTCCTCCGCCAGCGTCAGCACCGCCCGCCCGTCGCCATCGGCGAAGCGCGCCAGCGCCAGCCTCGCCTCGGGCGTCAGCGGCAGTTCCCGGTTCTCCAGCACCTCGGCCCGGCCGAGCAGGAAGAGCAGCGATCCTTCGTCCAGCGCCTTGAACGTCAGCACCCGCGCCCGCGAGAGCAGCGCGGCATTGAGCGCGAAGGACGGGTTTTCGGTCGTGGCGCCGATCAGCGTGATCGTGCCGTCCTCCATCACGGGCAGGAAGGCGTCGAGCTGTGCGCGGTTGAAGCGGTGGATCTCGTCGACGAAGAGCAGAGTGCCCTTGCCGCCGAGCCTGCGACCCCGCGCCGCCTCGAACACCTTCTTCAGATCGGCGACCCCGGAGAAGATCGCGCTGATCTGCTCGAAGCCGAGATCGACCTGGCCCGCCAGCAGCCGCGCCACGGTGGTCTTGCCCGTTCCGGGCGGGCCCCAGAAGATCAGGCTGCCGAGCGTGCCGGAGGCCACGAGCCGGGTCAGCGCCCCGTCGGGGCCGGTCAGGTGCTCCTGGCCGGCCACCTCCGCCAGCGTCGTCGGCCGCAGCCGGTCGGCCAGCGGGCGCGGGCCTGACTTGTCGAGCCCCGAGGCGGAGAACAGATCACTCACCCGGGGAAGACCGAGGTGATGGTCTGCCCGCCGCGCGAGATCGTCACCTCCCAGGCACGCCGCCTGTCCTTGAGGGCCGTCTCCACCTCGCGAGAGCTCTTCATCTTCTCTCCGTTGAGTGCGAGGATGAGGTCTCCCTTCTGGAAACCGACCTGCGCCGCAGTGCTGCCTTCCTCGATCTCGGCGACGATCACGCCCTCATTGCCGGTCTCGACCGACAGCTCTTCGGCCAGCGCGGGCGAGAGATTCGCCACAGTGAGCCCAGCCAGCGGCGAGCGGCTGGTCAGCTTGACCGCCTCGCGCGGGCGCGTCTCGGGGGCGGCGACGAGCTTTACGGGCACCGAGATGCGCTTGCCGCCGCGCAGCACCGTCAGCATCGTGGTGCCGCCGATCGGCCGCGTCGCGAAGCGATAGCCGAACGCCTCGGGATCGTCCGCCGACACGCCGTCGACCGCCAGGATCACATCCGAGCGGCGCAGACCTGCCTGATCGGCAGGCCCCTTCTCGACGACGCTGGCGACGACGGAGCCGGCCGGCCGGTCGAGCCCGAGCCCGTCGGCGACATCGGCCGTCAGCGCCTGCAGCCTGGCCCCGAACCAGGGCCGGCGCACGGTCTTGGCGCCTGCCCTGGCGCTGTCCACCACAAGCCGAACCATAGAGGAGGGAATGGCGAAGCCGATGCCCACGCTGCCACCGGAGCGCGAATAGATCGCGGTATTGATCCCGACGACCCGCCCCTTCATGTCGATCAGCGCGCCGCCCGAATTGCCCGGGTTGATCGCCGCATCGGTCTGGATGAAGGACTGCGCATCGCCGACGCCGATCTGCGTGCGCGCCAGAGCCGAGACGATGCCCTGCGTCACCGTCTGGCCGACGCCGAAGGGAGTGCCCATCGCCAGAACGATATCGCCGACTTCCAGCTCGTCGGTATCGGCGAGGTCGATGGCCGCGAGGTTCCTGTTATCCGCGAGCTTGAGGACCGCCAGATCGCTGCGCGGATCGCGCAGCAGGATCGTCGCCTCCACCTCGCGCTTGTCGGCGAAGGCGACCTTCACCTCGCTCATATTCTCGATGACGTGGTTGTTGGTGACGACCAGCCCCGCCGCCGCATCGACCACGACGCCCGAGCCCAAGGATCGCTGCACGCGCTCGCGCTCCACGCCGAAACCGCGATCGCCGAAGAAGCGGCGGAAGAAGGGATCGTCCATGAACGGGTTCTGCGGGCGCTTCTCGACCCGCGCGCCATAGACGTTCACGACAGCCGGCGCGGTGCGCTTGACCAGCGGCGAGAAGGAAAGCGTGACCTGCTCGCGGCTCTCGGGCACCTGTCGGGCGGGCGTCTGGGCAGCCGCCGGCAGCGCGCAGACAGATGCTGCGAGCAGAACGGCGGCAAGCGGGCGGCGGATGGCCATGGACGTCTCTCCGGACATGCGAGTCGCCGAAGAGATAGGTGAGGCTCCCGGCTTTGACCAGTCGATCAGCGCCGCGGCAGATGCCTTGCGGCGAAGTCCAATGCCACCGCGATCAGACCCGGAGCGTCGAGCTTGCGCTGCCAGCCTTCGGCTTCAAGCCCGTGCCGAAGCAGGATTTCGCGATCCCCCAGCGCGCCGATCGTCGCCCCGCCCATCGACCATTTGGCGAACTGCCTGTCGCGCCGCTCACGGCTGCCCAGCAACGTGACCTCGCTGTGACGCCGGTCGGCCCTGATGCGCGAGAACGCCGCATCGACCGCGCCGGCCTCGCCTTCCAGCACCTGCGCGAAGACATGCCGATCGAACAGCAGATACCCGGTGATCCCGCGCGCCGAATTGTTGCGCTCGGAAACGGCGAGAATATCGCGAAACATCGCCAGAACCCGCATATCCGGACCGGAATTGCTGAGGCTGCGATAGCAGGTCTGTTTGATCATCGGCGTGCCGGCTCGAGTGCCCCTTCCCTTAAGCGAGGCACCGAAGGCCTCGCCATATCAAATGCTAAGTCGCGGTCGATCAGGGCCCGGTTTCAGTGTTCCCGGCGCGGCTCGCCGAGGTCGGGCAAGAGGCCGCCATCCTCACCCACGGGCCGCGACAGGGACGGCAGGCGCAGCGGCGAAGCGTGGTGAAGCAGCAGCCATTGCACGACGAGCACCGCCCCCATGCCGGTCAACCCCAGCATCAGCGCCTGCTCCGGAGCCCAGTCCGCATCGGCGACCGGGCGACCGTGAAAGAGGCTGGCACCGCTGACAAGCGGCTCGGATGAAAAAAACAGGAAGCCCGTGATGTTGTGGCCGAAATGCACGCCCATCGCCGCGCCCAGATTGCCAGTCCTGACAACGAGATAGCTTGCAGCCAAGGCGAATGCGCCGATCTCGGCGACGACCGCCAGATTCATCGCTCGGGATGCGTCGACGTCCCAATGCAGCAAGGTGAACAGGACCGTTGGAAACCCGAGCCAAACGGCCGGCGTTGCGAAGCGTGCCGCCAATTGCTGCTGAAGATAGCCACGGAACAGAACCTCCTCGGCCGATGTCTGGACGAAGCAAAACGCGATCACCGGCAAAAGGGCCAGCAGCCAGCCGAGCAGGCTGATCTGGCCGCGGATCAGCGTCGGCTCGATCAGCCACACAACCGGGATATGGACAACGCCGAGCGCGAAGGCAGCAACCGCCGCGCGGCCGAAATCAGCCCGATCCAGCCGGCGCTCGGCGCCCAGAGCCGACCCGGTCGATCGTCCATGCAGCACCCGCAGCGCGAGCCAGACACCCGCCCACATCGCCACGAAAGACCCCAGGACGAGGCAGGTGCCGGAGGGGGACCGGAACAGCCACTCCCCATCGTTCCGATCGGCGATCGCGTCCAGGCTGTTGCCGTCGAGCCCTTCGCGAAGCACGACGCCCCCCGCTCCCACCACGACAATGCCAAGAGTGCCGACGAGCCAGACAGCGGCAACGAGCACCAGACCGAGCGCGAGGCGCCAAAGCGTCGCCTTCCCGTTCCGGGCGGGTGCCACATAGGCATTGAACCGCCCCAGCCCGCGCCGGCTATCGCGCTCGATCTGCTCCATCGCCCGCTCCCGACAGCCACACCGGCCGCTGCACGAAAAAGGGCGGCCCCGCGGGACCGCCCTTCTCGAACTCTCGCCTGAACCGGGCGCCCTCAGGCCGCCTCGTCCTCGGCGCTGAACACCGGGCCGGAATCCTGCCCCTTGGCATCCACGTCGCGATCAACGAACTCGATGATCGCCAGCGGGGCGTTGTCGCCGAAGCGGAAGCCCGCCTTCATGATGCGCAGATAGCCGCCATTGCGCTCCTTGTAGCGCGGGCCGAGGACCGCGAAGAGCTTGCCGACGAGGGCGACGTCCTTGATCTGCGAGATCGCCTGGCGGCGGGCATGCAGGTCGCCGCGCTTGCCGAGCGTGACCAGCTTCTCGACGACCGGACGCAGATCCTTGGCCTTCGGCAGGGTGGTGGTGATCTGCTCGTGCTTGATCAGGGCCTGGGCCATGTTGGCGAACATCGCCTGGCGATGCTCGGCCGAGCGGTTGAAACGGCGACCGCGAAATCCGTGACGCATTTGGCTCTCCTGGGGTTCTCCGGTCGCCGTGCCACGGTACGACCGGTCGTTATGCTCCGGCTCGAACGAGCCGGGCGGGGTTGGAGCGGGATGCCTCCCGCTCCGTCAAACTCAGTAATGCTCCTCGAAGCGCTTCGCGAGCTCTTCGATGTTCTCCGGCGGCCAGCCCTGGACGTCCATGCCCAGATGCAG
>NZ_JBMDWH010000178.1:0-2021 GCF_048595345.1 Allobosea sp. | reverse complement strand
TTCGTGATCTGCATCACCAACCCGCTCGACGCGATGGTCTGGGCGCTGCAGAAGTTCTCCGGCATCAAGCCGAACATGATCTGCGGCATGGCCGGCGTGCTCGACTCCGCCCGCTTCCGCTACTTCCTCGCCGAGGAGTTCCAGGTTTCGGTCAAGGACGTCTCGGCCTTCGTGCTGGGCGGCCATGGCGACGACATGGTGCCGCTGGTCCGCTATTCGGGCGTCGCCGGCATCCCGCTGCCGGACCTCGTCAAGATGAAGTGGACCACGCAGGAGCGCCTGGACGCCATCGTCGAGCGCACCCGCAAGGGCGGCGGCGAGATCGTCAACCTGCTCAAGACCGGCTCGGCCTTCTATGCCCCGGCGGCCTCCGCGATCGCGATGGCCGAGAGCTACCTCAAGGACCAGAAGCGCGTCCTGCCCGCCGCCGCCTACCTCAAGGGCCAGTACGGCGTGAAGGACATGTTCGTCGGTGTGCCGGTGGTGATCGGCGCCAAGGGCGTCGAGAGGGTCGTGAAGATCCGCCTCAACGGCGCCGAGAAGGAGATGCTGGCGAAGTCGGTCGGCTCCGTCCAGACGCTGATCGACGCCTGCAAGTCGGTCGACGGCTCGCTCGCCTGATTTCTATCGAGGCGGCGGTCGCTCGCGCGGCCGCCGCCCTTCGTCATTTTTCGTCGCTGCCAGGGAAACCGAGCACATGAACATCCATGAATACCAGGGCAAGGCCATCCTCAAGGAGTTCGGCGCGCCCGTCTCGGCCGGCTTTCCCGCGCTGACGGTGGCGGAAGCCGTCGAAGCCGCCAAGAAGCTCCCCGGCCCGCTCTATGTGGTGAAGTCGCAGATCCATGCCGGCGGCCGCGGCAAGGGCAAGTTCAAGGAACTCGGCCCCGACGCGAAGGGCGGCGTGCGCCTCGCCAAGTCGGTCGAGGAGGTCGAGAGCCATGCCAAGGAGATGCTCGGCAACACGCTGGTGACCGTGCAGACCGGCGAGACCGGCAAGCAGGTCAACCGCCTGTACATCGAGGATGGCTCGGACATCGAGAAGGAGTTCTACCTCTCGGCGCTGGTCGATCGCGCGACCTCGCGCATCGCCTTCGTGATCTCCACCGAAGGCGGCATGGACATCGAGACGGTCGCGCATGACACGCCCGAGAAGATCGAGACCTTCTCGGTCGATCCCGCCACCGGCATCATGCCGCATCACGGCCGCGCCATGGCGCGCATCCTCGGCCTCTCGGGCGACCTCGCCAAGCAGGCCGGCACCGTCCTCAGCCAGATCTATGCGGCCTTCGTGGCCAAGGACATGGACATGCTGGAGATCAACCCGCTGATCGTGACGACCCAGGGCCAGATCAAGTGCCTGGACGCCAAGGTCTCGTTCGACTCCAACGCGCTGTATCGTCACCCCGAGGTCGTCGCTCTGCGCGACACCACGGAAGAGGACGAGAAGGAGATCGAGGCGTCCAAGTACGACCTCGCCTATATCGCGCTCGACGGCACGATCGGCTGCATGGTCAACGGCGCGGGCCTGGCCATGGCGACGCTCGACATCATCCAGCTCTATGGCGAAAGCCCTGCGAACTTCCTCGACGTCGGCGGCGGCGCCTCGGAAGAGAAGGTGACGGCGGCGTTCAAGATCATCACCGCCGACCCGAAGGTGAAGGGCATCCTCGTCAACATCTTCGGCGGCATCATGAAGTGCGACGTCATCGCGCGTGGCGTCATCGCCGCGGTGAAGGCGGTCGGCCTTCAGGTTCCGCTGGTGGTCCGCCTCGAAGGCACCAATGTCGAGGAAGGCAAGCAGATCATCCGCGATTCCGGCCTCAACGTCATTCCCGCCGACGACCTCGACGATGCGGCGCAGAAGATCGTCGCCGCGGTCAAGAAGGCCTGAGGAGCAGACATGTCCATCCTGATCGACAAGAACACCAAGGTCATCTGCCAGGGCTTCACCGGCAAGAACGGGACCTTCCACTCCGAGCAGGCGATCGCCTATGGCACGCAGATGGTCGGCGGCACCT
>NZ_JBMDWH010000177.1:0-2214 GCF_048595345.1 Allobosea sp. | reverse complement strand
GTCATCGCAGGCTCCTCACAGATCCACGAAGAGCATGGCAGGCGTCTCCAGCAGCTCCTTCAGCCGCTGCACGAACACCGCCGCGTCCCAGCCGTCGATGACGCGGTGGTCGAAGCTGGAGGAGAGGTTCATCATCTTGCGGGGTACGAAGGTGGTGCCGTCCCAGACCGGGCGCATCACCATCTTGTTGACGCCGACGATCGCCACCTCCGGATGGTTGATCACCGGGGTGGTGGCGATGCCGCCAAGGGCACCCAGCGAGGTGATGGTGATGGTCGAGCCGGTCAGTTCGTCGCGTGTCGCGGTGCCGTCGCGGGCGCGCTCGGCGAGACGGGAGAGTTCGAGCGCGCAGCCCCAGAGATCGCGCGCCTCGGCATGCTTCACCACAGGCACCATCAGCCCCGAGGGCGCCTGCGTGGCGATGCCGAGATGGATGCCGGCATGCTGGCGCACGATCCCGGCCTCGTCGTCATAGAGCGCGTTCAGCGCCGGCTGCTCGCCCAGCGCTTTGACCATGGCGCGCATCAGGAAAGGCAGCACGGTCAGCTTCGGCCGCTCGGGCGTCGGTTTCCTGTTCAGCCCCGCGCGCAGCTCCTCGAGCGCGGTCATGTCGACCTCCTCGACGATGGTGATGTGCGGGATGCGCGATTTCGACAGCGCCATCTTCTCGGCGATGCGGCGGCGCAACCCGACCACCTTGACCTCGGTGACGGCGCTCTTCTCGATGAGCCCACCCCCGCGGGACGGCTCGGGGCCGCGCAGCAGGAAAGCGTCGAGATCGGCCTGGGTGATGCGCCCGGCCGGGCCGGTGCCCTGGACCTGCCGCAGGTCCAGGCCCGCCTCGCGGGCCTTCAGGCGCACGGCCGGCGAGGCGAGCGGCTTTTCGCCCGGCGCGCGGCGCTGGGCCGGGGCGGCCGGGCGAGCCGGTTTGGGTTGCGGAGGCGGCGGCGAGGCTGGCTTGGCAGCGGCGCGCTCTTCACCCCGCGAGCCCTCATCCTGAGGAGCCGTCCCCTTGGGAGCGGCGTCTCGACGGATGACCGCCGAGGCTCCCGGATCCACTGGAGCATTTTTCGAGACGCCGCTTCGCGGCTCCTCGGGATGTGGGCTGAGGGTATCGGGCGGAGGCTCGTCGGCGACAGCGCCACCCTCCCCCGCCACCTTCAGCTTCACGATCACCGAACCGATCGGCACCGTGTCGCCGACCTCGGCGCCAATCCAGGTCACTTCGCCATCGGTCGGAGCGGGAATCTCGACCGTCGCCTTGTCGGTCATGACGGCGGCGAGCAGATCGTCCTCGCGGACGATGTCGCCGACCTTCACATGCCACTCGACCAGCTCGGCCTCGGCGATGCCCTCGCCGACATCCGGCAGCTTGATGATGCGCTCGGCCATCAGCGTGCCTCCATGATGTCGCGCAAGGCTTGGCCCAACCGCGCCGGGCCAGGGAAATAATCCCACTCCTGCGCATGCGGATAGGGCGTGTCCCAGCCGGTGACGCGAATGATCGGCGCCTCCAGATGGTAGAAACAGTGCTCCTGCACCAGCGCCGCCAGCTCGCCGCCGAAGCCGGAGGTGAGCGTCGCCTCGTGCAGCACGATGCAGCGGCCGGTCTTCGCCACAGAGGCGATGATCGCGTCGAGATCGAGCGGCACTAGCGTGCGCAGGTCGATCACCTCGGCGTCGATGCCGGTGTCCTCGGCGGCGGCGAGCGCGACATGGACCATGGTGCCATAGGCGAGGATGGTGACGGCCGAGCCCTCCCGCCGCGTCACGGCTTTGCCGAGCGGCACGGTGTAGTGCCCCTCCGGCACCTCGGCGAGCTCGTGCTTCGACCAGGCGGTGACCGGCCGGTCGTGATGGCCGTCGAAGGGGCCGTTATAAAGCCGCTTGGGCTCGAGGAAGATCACCGGATCAGGGTCCTCGATCGCCGCGATCAGCAGGCCCTTGGCGTCATGCGGGTTGGACGGCACCACCGTCTTCAGCCCCGCAACATGGGTGAACAGCGCCTCGGGGCTCTGGCTGTGCGTCTGGCCGCCGAAGATGCCGCCGCCGGTCGGCATGCGGATCACCAGTGGGCAGGTGAAGTCGCCGGCCGAGCGGTAGCGCAGCCGCGCCGCCTCCGAGACGATCTGGTCATAGGCCGGATACATGTAGTCGGCGAACTGGATTTCGACGCAGGGCTTCAAGCCATAGGCCGCCATGCCGATCGCCGTG
>NZ_JBMDWH010000176.1:0-2430 GCF_048595345.1 Allobosea sp. | reverse complement strand
CGGCGCGGCGTGTCCAGCATCTTCAGGCACCAGCGGGGCTTGAAGGCGAGGTTGATCAGGTTCGCCAGCGTGGGCTTGGGCGGGGCGGAGAGGCCGTTGCGGATGTCCTTGTGGCGCTGGCCGAGGATCTGCAGGTCGAGCGTCAGCACCAGGGCCGAGCAGCCGGCCGCCTTTGCGCGCTGGATCAGGCGGGAGATGAAGTCGCGGTCCTTCATCACAGAAAGCTGGAACCAGAAGGGCGCGCTGGTGTGGTTGGCGACGTCCTCGATCGAGCAGATGCTCATGGTCGAGAGGGTGAAGGGCACGCCGGCCTTGGCGGCGGCGCGGGCGGCGAGGATCTCGCCATCGGCATGCTGCATCCCGGTCATGCCGGTCGGCGCAATGGCGACCGGCATCGCGACCGGCTGGCCGATCATGGTGGAGGCGAGCGAGCGGTTCGTCATGTCCACCGCGACGCGCTGGCGCAGCTTCACCTTGGCGAAATCGCTTTCGTTGGCGCGGTAGGTGCCTTCGGTCCAGGCGCCGGAATCGGCGTAGTCGTAGAACATGCGCGGCACGCGGCGCTTGGCCAGGATGCGCAGATCTTCGATCGTCAGGGGCTGGGCCATGGTTTGTCTCGCCGTTCGCGTCCGGCGATGTGACTCGCATGACGGCCGGCAGGGTGCAACCGCGTCTATGGTGCAGCCGTCATTCTCGGGCGAGGCGGAGCGCAGACCCGAGAATCACGTGACGAGCGGACACTGGTTCGAGAGATGCTCGGGGCAAGCCCGAGCATGACGCCGTCTAGGACACCGCCATGTAGCGGCCGGGCTTGTGGTTCATCGCCAGGATGGCGTTGATCACCACCGTGCCGACCAGCGAGAGCGCCACCTTGTCCAGCGGGATCAGGAACAGGGCGGCGGTGAAGATCATCGCGTCGATGCCGAGCTGGACCCAGCCGGCGCGCCAGCCATGCCGCTCCTGAAGGTAGAGCGCGAGGATGTTGACGCCGCCGATGGCGGTGCGGTGGCGCGCCAGCGCCAGCAAACCGAGCCCCATCGCGACGCCGCCGGCGATCGCCGCATAGAGCGGCGCGACCGATTCGATGCGCAGCCAGTGCGGAGTCGCCCAGACGAAGAGCGAGATCAGGCCCACTGCAGCGATGGTGCGCATGGTGAAGGGCAGGCCCATCCGCCGCAGCGCCAGCCAGTAGAAGGGCAGGTTGATGACGAAGAACAGCAGGCTGAAATTCCAGCCCGCGGCGAATTGCAGCAGCAGCGCCAACCCGGCCGCGCCGCCGGTCAGAACGGTGGCCTTGGCGAAGAAGACGATTCCGACGCTCACCATCAGCGCGCCGAGCGCGATGGCGAGCAGGTCTTCGTAGAAGCGATGTCGCTGCGGACTCATGGCGATGGCTGTCTCTGACATGGCTTCGCACCCTGTTAGCCGCTGGCGGAGGACATGGCCATCGCCATGCAACGGGCGCGCCACGATGGCGTGGGGCTGAACGAAGATCCGGATCACCAGCCCTCATCCTTCGAGATGCCGCTGGCGCGGCTCCTCACGAATGAGGGCTGAAGGGAGAGGGCCGTTCATCGCCGGTTGAGCCTCCCGGCCCGATCCTGTAGGCGCAGGGCTCCACGCCCCGCGCTCACCGGAGAGTTTTTCTTCATGCTTTTGCGGCTCGTCGTTGCCCTGCTGTGCCTGCTGCCGGCCTCGATCGTCTCGGCCCAGCAGCCGATCGCCTGGAAGACCGGCCGGGAGGCGCAGGCGATCGAGCGCAAGGTCGATGCGCTTCTGAAGCGCATGACGCTGGAGGAGAAGGTCGGGCAGTTGCACCTTTCGGGCCGCGGCGATGGCTTCGATGCCCGCCAGATCCGCTCGGGCGACATGGGCGCGGTGATGAATTTCGTCGTGCCCGCCGAGATCCTCGCGGTGCAGAAGGCGGCGCGCGAGAGCCGCCTCAAAATCCCGCTGATCATCGGGCTCGACGCGGTCCATGGCTTCTCGACCTATTTCCCGCTGCCGCTCGGCCAGGCGGCGAGCTGGAACCCGGAGCTGATCGAGCAGGCGGCCTATTGGACCGGGCGAG
The DNA here is from genome assembly GCF_048595345.1 of Allobosea sp. Taxonomy (GTDB): domain Bacteria; phylum Pseudomonadota; class Alphaproteobacteria; order Rhizobiales; family Beijerinckiaceae; genus Allobosea. Next base: position 359 of record NZ_JBMDWH010000176.1, on the reverse strand, counting down.
AGGCTTCGGCGGCGGGCGTCAACTGGACCTTCGCGCCGATGGTCGACATCTCCCGCGATCCGCGCTGGGGCCGCGTGCTCGAGGGGGCGGGGGAGGATGCCTATCTCGGCTCCGTCGTGGCCGCTGCGCGCACCCATGGGTATCAGCGCGGTGGGGTGGCGACGACGCCGAAGCATTTCGTTGGCTATGGCGCGGCCGAGGGCGGGCGCGACTACAATTCGACCTGGATCCCGACGAGCCAGCTCTACGACCTCTTCCTGCCGCCGTTCAAAGCCTCGTTCGATGCCGGCGCGATGACGGCGATGGCGGCGTTCAATGCGCTGAACGGCGTGCCGGCCACCGCCAACAAGGCGATGCTG
>NZ_JBMDWH010000175.1:0-9533 GCF_048595345.1 Allobosea sp. | reverse complement strand
GCCGAGCCGCTGCCGCCCTTGCGGCCCTCCGGCGCGCTGGCCGCCGCCGATGGGGAGGAGCGGCCGGGCGAAGGGCCATTCCTGGCCGAAGCCGCCGCCGCCGGGCGGCTCTCCCATCTGCTGTTGCAGCTCCTGCCCGAGATCGCCGCCGCCGACCGGCCCGCCGCCGCCGCGAGCCTCGCCGAGGCGCGCGGACGCGGCCTGCCGGCGGAACGGCGCAAGCGGATCGTCGCGGACGCCCTGCGCCTGCTCGCCGAGCCCGCGCTGGCGGCCCTGTTCGGGCCGGATGCGCTGGCCGAGGTGCCGATCGCCGGCACGATCACCCTGCCGCAGGGCGGCCCGCGCGCCGTCTCGGGCCGCATCGACCGGTTCGTCGTGCTGGCCGACAGCGTTCTCGTCGCCGATTTCAAGACCACGGCGCGCCCGCCGGCATCCGCCGCCGAACTGGCGCCGCGCACGGTCGCGCAGCTGGCAGCCTATGCCGCCTTGCTGGAGGCGATCTATCCCGGCCGCGCGGTGCGGGCGCTGGCGGTCTACACCACCGATCTCAGTTGCTTCGAACTCGGCCCGGATCAGCGCGAGGCCGCCCTGGCCGCGCTCGCCCTCTCTCAGGAGACGCACCGATGAGAGTGCTGCCCCGCTCCCTGCTGCTGCGCCCACGCCTGCTGCTGGCCCTCGGCGCGCTCGCTCTGCTCGCCATCGGACTGCCGGCGGACTGGCGCTGGGCGACGCGCTTCCTGGTGGCCTGGGATGCCGGCGCCATCTTCTATCTCGGCCTGCTCGCGACGACGATGTTCACCGAGACCGCGGAGCAGATCCGGGCGAGGGCGGAACAGCAGGACGAAGGCGCGATGGCGATCCTCATCATCGCGAGCCTCGCGGCGACGACGAGCCTCGTCGCCATCGCCGTGCAGTTCGCCGGCATGGGCGGCGTGGCGCCCGCGCAGAGGCCCTGGCACTTCGCGCTGGGCGGCTTCACGGTGCTCTGCTCCTGGACCCTGCTCCACGCCTTCTTCACGCTGCACTATGCCGGGCTCTATTATCGCGGCGGGCGAAAGGAGCCCTGCCTCGACTTTCCCGGCGAGAGCGACCCGGACTATCTCGACTTCCTGTATTTCTCCTACACCGTCGGCTGCACCTCCCAGACCTCCGACGTCGCGGTGACGACCCGCCATGCTCGCGGGATCGTGCTGCTGCACTCGATCCTCGCCTTCGTCTTCAACACCTCGATCCTGGCGCTGGGCATCAATGTCGGCGCGAGCCTGGTGTCGGCCGGCCAGTGACCGCCGCCGCCCGCGCCTCTGCCCTGCGGGCGGCGCGCCTTGACCGCGGGGGTCGGCATTCATAGCTTCGCTGGCGAAGGGCGGCGCTGCCGCCCACCGTGAAGCGAAAGGCAGCCAGCCATGGCGACGAGCAAGGTAACCGATCAGAGCTTCGAGGCCGACGTGCTGAAGTCGTCCGAGCCGGTCGTGGTGGATTTCTGGGCCGAATGGTGCGGCCCCTGCCGCATGATCGGCCCGGCGCTGGAGGAGATCGCCACCGAGCTCGACGGCAAGGTGAAGATCGTCAAGATGAATGTCGACGAGAACCAGCAGATCCCGGCCCAGTTCGGCATCCGCTCCATCCCGACGCTCATGCTGTTCAAGGACGGCAAGCTCGCCTCCCAGAAGGTGGGCGCGGCACCAAAGAGCGATCTCTCGCGCTGGATTTCCGCCGCGGTCTGATTCGCCGAACGAACCCGGACACGAAAAAAGCCCGCCTTCGTCAGGAGGCGGGCTTTATCAATGGCGGCTAAGAGGCTGAGCGGATCAGCCCCCCGCGCTCAGGCGCGGCTGTCCTTGTCGATCGCGAAGGCGCCAGCGCCCGCGAAGACGAGGTAGAGGAAGACGAAGCAGTAGAGGATCGCTGCGTCGCCGCCATTGAGGACGGGGTAGACGCTCTTGGGCGCATGCGCCATCCAGTAGGCCACGGCCATCTGGCCGGAGAGGATGAAGGCGACGATCCGGGTCTGGAAGCCGACGAGGATCAGCAGGCCGCCGACGAGCTCCAGAACGCCCGCGAACCAGTAGATCGACATCACCGGAGGCAGGCTGCCGCTCGGCGGCAGCGCGGGGAAGCCGAACAGCTTCTGCGTGCCGTGGGCGATGAAGATCAGCGCCGTGACGATGCGCAGGAGGCCGAGCACCTGCGGCTGGTAGCGGTTGAGTGTGGAGAACATCGGGCATCCTTCGAAGGGGGGGGGCGCCGGCAGGCGCGGAGGCCCCTAGGTGCCAGCCTGCGCTATCTTGCGCAATATCCAGAATTGGCCATGGTTACATTGCAATTGCGCAAGATCGCTCACGTTTGCGCGACCAGGCGGAGCGGCCGTCATCGGCCAGGCTTTACGAACCCTTAAAAGCGCCATGTTTAAATCCCCACTGACCTGGACCATCGCGCGTTCGAATGGACGCGGTCACGATGCTCCGCACATGACAGGGTCGGCGGCTCCATCCGCTGATCCGGCTGCCTGACGAGGCGGGCTTTCGGCCGAACGGGACAGGATGAACGACCGGACTTCACGAGGCGAGCGGCGCGAGCCCTCCTTTGGCTATGAGCGCGGCGACAGCCGCCATGACGGTGACATGCGCCTTTCTCCCGACGACCGCACCACGCCTTATCGCCCCTCGGCATCGCGCGCCGAGCCTGCCCGGCAGATGCGCAACGCGCCGAAGACTCCGCCCAAGCGCGGCGGCGGTGGGGGCGGGCGCTCCTCCGGCAAGCGTCGTCGGCGGCGCTCGCTCTTCGGCGGGCTGATCTACTGGACGGCGGTGCTCGGCCTGTGGTGCGTCATCGGGCTCGGCGGCGTCGTCGCCTACTACGCCTCGCAGCTGCCGCCGATCAACCAGCTCACCGTGCCCAAGCGGCCGCCCAACATCGCGATCCTGGCCGCCGACGGCTCGCTGCTGGCCAATCGCGGCGAAACCGGCGGGCGCACCATAACGCTCGGCGAGGTGCCGCCCTATCTGCCGAAAGCCTTCGTCGCGATCGAGGACCGGCGCTTCTACGACCATTTCGGCATCGACCCGGTCGGGCTCGCCCGCGCGGTGGTCAACAATCTGCGCCGCAGCGGCGGCGTGCAGGGCGGCTCGACGCTCACCCAGCAGCTCGCCAAGAACCTGTTCCTCACGCAGGAGCGCACCGCTTCCCGCAAGATCCAGGAAGCCATCCTCGCGCTCTGGCTGGAGCGGACCTACTCCAAGGACCAGATCCTCGAGCTCTATCTCAACCGCGTCTATTTCGGCTCCGGCGCCTATGGCGTCGAGGCGGCGGCGCAGCGCTATTTCAACAAATCCGCACGCTCGGTGACGATCGCCGAGGCGGCGATGCTCGCCGGCCTCGTGCAGGCGCCCTCGCGCCTGGCGCCGAACCGCAATCCGGATCTCGCGGAGAAGCGCGCCCAGCTCGTGGTGACGGCGATGGCCGATCAGGGCTTCATCTCGCGCGAGGCCGCCAAGACCGCTCTCACCGCCCCGGCCGAGGTGCCCGAGCGCATCGGGGCCGGCTCGGTCAACTACGCCGCCGACTACGTCATGGACGTGCTCGACGATTTCATCGGCGCGATCGACAGCGACGTCACCGTGCTGACGACGATCGATTCGAAGCTCCAGGCCTCCGCCGAGACCACGCTGGTCGAAGCGCTCGCGGCGCAGGGCTCCAAGCTCAATGCCAGCCAGGGCGCTGTCGTCTCGCTCGCGCCCGACGGGGCGCTGCGCGCGCTCATCGGCGGCCGCGATTACACCCGAAGCCAGTTCAACCGCGCCACGGCGGCGCGCCGCCAGCCCGGCTCCTCCTTCAAGCCCTTCGTCTATCTGACCGCGATGGAGAAGGGCATGACGCCCGACACCATCCGCGACGACGCCCCGGTCTCGATCAAGGGCTGGGAGCCTGAGAACTACTCGCGCAATTATCGCGGCCCGGTGACGCTCGCGACCGCGATGCAGCATTCGCTGAACACCGTCGCGGCCCGGCTGATCCAGGAGGTGACGCCCAAGGAGGTGATCCGCACCGCCCAGCGGCTCGGCATCACCTCGGCGCTGCAGCCCAATCTCTCACTGGCACTGGGCACCTCGGAGGTGACGCCGCTGGAGATGACGGCGGCCTATGCCACCTTCGCCAATGGCGGCCAGTCGGTGCTGCCCTATGTGATCCGCGAGGTGCGCCAGACCAATGGCAAGGTGGTCTATGCCCGCAAGCCCGCCAATCTCGGCCAGGTCATCCAGCAGCCCTATCTGTCGATGATGGACACCCTGTTCAATGGGGTGATGACCGGCGGCACCGGTGCCAAGTTCAACATTCCCGGCTGGCAGGTGGGCGGCAAATCCGGCACCACGCAGGATTTCCGCGACGCCTGGTTCGTCGGCTTCACCGCCAAGCTCGTCACCGCGGTCTGGGTCGGCAACGACGACAATTCCACCATGAAGCGGGTCACCGGCAGCGGCCTGCCCGGCGAGATCTGGGGCAAATACATGAAGGCCGCCCATGCCGGCTCGCAGCCGATCCCGCTGCCCGGCGGCTTCTGGCAGGGCGCGCCCCGGCCCCTTGACAATGGCGCGCCGATCGCCGAGGCCCGCCAGCCCGAAGCGGCGCCGCCGACCAGCGACCGCGCCTGGGTGCCGCCGGCCCCGCAGGAGAAGAACTTTTTCGAGCGGCTCTTCGGCGGTTAGGATTTGCCGGATGAGGGCTCGGCCGGGTCGCTCCGGCTTCATCCCTTCGCAGCCCTGACCCCCGCGCTGGTCTTGAACAGGACGAAGGCGGCGACGCCGATCCCCGACATCACCAGCGGCAGCGGCAGGGCCGAGCCCTTCAGCAGATGGCCGACCAGCAGGCCGACGCAGGCCGAGAGCAGCATCTGGCACAGGCCGTTGAAGGACGAGGCGGCGCCCGCCCGGTCGGGGAAGGGCATCATCGCCGAGGCCTGCGATTGCGGCATCACCAGCCCGACCCCGCAGGCATAGAGCGCCCAGGACGCGACGATGCCGAACGGCCCGCCGGCGCCGGTGGCGACGGCCCCGAGCATGGCGAGCCCGCCCAGCGCCAGGAACAGCACGCCGAGCCCGATCACCCCGTCCATCCCGCGCGAGCCGACGAGGCGCTGCGCCAGGATCGTGCCGCCGATGAAGCCGAGCACGCCGAAGGCGAAGGAAAAGCCGTATTGCACCGGGCTCAGCCCATAGACGCCGCCGAGCACGAAGGACGAGCCGGAGATGAAGGCGAACAACCCGGCATAGGCCAGTGCGGTCAGCGCCACATAGACGCGGAAGGCGCGGTTCCGCAGCAGCACGCCATAGCCGCCGACGATGGCGCGCAGGGAAAGCGGCTGCGCGGAGCGCTGCCGCAACGTCTCCGGCATCACCGCCAGGATCGTCCCCATCAGCAGGAGCGAGAACAGCAGCGAGGCGAAGAAGGTCGAGCGCCAGCCGAAGGCGACATGCAGCACGCCGCCGAGCACTGGGGCGACGGCCGGCACCAACCCCATGATCATCCCCATCCGCGCCAGCTCCTTGCCGGCGCGCGGCCCCTCGTAAAGATCGCGCACCATGGCGCGGCCGAGCACGATCGGCCCTGAGGCACCCAGCGCCTGCAGGGCGCGGGCGGCGGTGAGGGCGTCGATCGAGGGCGAGAACGCGCAGGCCAGCGTCGCCAGCGCGAACAGCGCCAGCCCCGCCAGCAGCACGGGACGGCGCCCGATGCGATCCGAAAGCGGCCCCCAGATGATCTGGCCGCCGGCGAAGCCGAAGAGGAAGGAGGAGAGGGTGGCCTGCGCCCCGGCGACATCCGTGCCCATCACCCGCACGATCTCGGGCAGCGAGGGCAGGTAGAAATCGGTCGAGAGCGGCCCCAGCGCCGTCAGCATCGCGAGCACGGCGGTCATCGCCAGCGTATCGGGACGAAGCTTCATGCGGGTGGCCTCCGGGCAGCCGGATCGGGCCGCGCCCTCCTGCTACGACGCCGCAGCCGCCCGCGACAAGCGTGCCGATGGGCGGACGGGCCGCGCTTGCCTCATGCCGCGACGGCGCCCACCACCTCGGGAGCCAGCCCGACCAGCTCGGCATAGCGTGCCGGATCAGTGGCGCCCTCGGTGTTGACGAGGAAGACGCGCGATCGGTCGTCGAGCTTCAGCGCCGCCCGCGCTGCCGGATCGCGCAACGCAGCCAGCAGCCCGGCGAGCCCCGCCGCCCCGCTTTCGCCGGCGACGATGGCCGGATCGGTGCCTTCCGGGCGGGCGAGGCGGTTCATCGCCTCCACCGCCTGAGCATCCGTCGCGGTCAGGAAGGCGTCGGCGGCCCGCAGCAGCACGCGCAGGGCGATCGGGGAGGGCTCGTAGCACTCCAGCATCGCCATCACCGTCGGCGCGCCATGGTCGATCGCCACGGCCTGCCCCGAGCGTGCGGCCGCGAAGACGCAGGCCGCCAGCTCCGGTTCGACGACGATGAAGACCGGGCGCTCCGCGCCGTACTGCACCGCCATCTGCGTCGCCATCGCCGCCGCGATGCCGCCGACGCCGGCCTGCACGAAGACATGGGTAGGCGCCTGTGGCAGCTGCGCGAAAGCCTCCTGCGCAATCGCGGTATAGCCCTGCATCACCAAGCCCGGAATGCGCTCATAGCCCTCCCAGGAGGTGTCGGAGACGACCGTCCAGCCGTTCTCCTGCGCGACGCGGGCAGCTTCCTTGACCGAATCGTCATAGGTGCCGGGCACGCGCACCATCCGCGCGCCGAAGCGGGCGATGGCCGCCACGCGCTCCTCGCTGACGCCGCCATGGACGAAGATCACCGAGCGGGCGCCCACCAGCCCGGCGCCCTGCGCGACGGAGCGGCCATGGTTGCCGTCGGTGGCGCAGGCGAAGGTCATGCCGCCCGCGACCGCCCGCACCGCGGGATCGGCGATGTCGCCATCCGACAGAGTCCTGCCGAGGCGGGCTGACGCCTCCTCGAGCACGAGCCGCACCACGGCATAGGCGCCGCCGAGCGCCTTGAAGCTGCCGAGCCCGAGCCGCCGGCCCTCGTCCTTGACGACCAGCGTGCCGATCCCGAGCGCAGCCGCGAGCCCCGGCAGCGCATGGAGGGGTGTGGGCGCGTGGCCGGCGCGGCTGGCCAGATGCCGGCCGATCGCGGCCGCGCCCTCCGGACCGAGCATGGCGAGGTCGCGCGGATCGAGCGGGCGGCGATGATCCGGAGAGGGATTGGGCAGGAACATGGAAGACCTCGACGAAGCGTGCATGCATGGATATTGCATCGCACGGGAGAAAGGCGCTGGATGATCTGCCTTTTCCTGCAAGAACCGCTCGCGGATGCGACCATGACCGAGCCGAATCCCTCCCTCGACGCTTTCGACCGCGCGATCCTCGCCATTCTCCAGAGGGACAATGCCGTTCCACAGCGCGTGATCGGCGAGCAGGTTCATCTCTCGGCGCCGGCGGTGCAGCGCCGCATCCGGCGCATGGAGGCACAAGGAATCATCCGCGCCAATGTCGCCGTGGTCGATCCGGCGGCGCTGGGCCACCCGATCACGATCTTCGTCGAAGTCGAGCTGGTGAGCGAGACGGCGCCGGATATCGACGCCGCCAAGCGCGCCTTCACGGCCGCGCCGGAGGTGCAGCAATGCTATTACGTCACCGGCGAGGTCGACTTCATGCTGGTGGTGCTGGTGCCGAGCATGGCGGCCTATGAGGCGCTGACGCGGCGGCTCTTCTTCGCCGACCCCAACATCCGCAAATTCCGCAGCTTCGTGGCGATGGACCGGGTGAAGGTAGGGCTGAGCGTGCCGGTCGGTTGAGCGACTATTCGGCTCGCGTCAGATCCGCGCCGTCATCCCGGGCTTGTCCCGGGATCCATCGCCGAGCGCCGAGCTTTACGATGGGGCCCGGATCAGCGCCGCTTCGCGGCTTGTCCAGGATGACGGGAGCCGTGCTGACTTGGTTTACTTCCGCAAGCTCGCCCGCATGTCCTTCACCTGCCCGGCGGTCACAGCCGGCGCCGCGTTGCCCCAGCTGTTGCGGACATAGGTGAGGACGTTGGCCACAGCTGCGTCGTCGAGGTTCCAGGCGAAGGAGGGCATCGCCGGGGTGGTGGGCTTGGCCGCCGTGCCGACCGCCTGGCTGCCGGCCAGAACCACGCGGATCAGTGAGCTCGGATCGCTGCTGTTGACCAGCGGCGCCTTGGCCAGCGTCGGGAACAGCGCGGGCTGGCCCTGTCCGGAGGAGACGTGGCAGGCGCCGCAGCGGTCGAGATAGATCGCCTTGCCGCTCGTCATCGCCGCATCGTCGGCGGCGACCGGTCGGGGCGCGGGGTCCCCCTCACCCTTCACGTCCTTCAGATAGGTCGCGACGGCCTGGAGATCTGCATCGGTCCATTTGCTGGTCGATTGCGCCACGGCCTCGGCCATCGGCCCCGAGGCGATGTCGAAGCGGTTGGCGCCGGTCTTTAGATAGGCGACGATATCCTCTTTCGACCAGCTTCCGAGGCCTTTATGGGCATCGCCGGTGAGGCTGGGGGCGAACCAGCCCTGCAGATTGCCGCCGCGCAGGAATTCCCCGCTCTTGTCGGCACCGGTCAGGCTGCGCGGGGTGTGGCAGGTGCCGCAATGGCCGGCGCCGTTGACGAGATAGGCGCCGCGATTCCACTCGGCCGATTGGGCCGCGTCGGGCTGGAACTCCTTGGGCGAGAAATTCAGCAAGTTCCAGCCGATCATCACGCTGCGGATGCTGAAAGGGAAGGGCAGCTGGTTGGAGACGACGCGGTTGGAGACCGGCTCCACCTTCTGGAAATAGGCCCACAGATCGGCGATGTCGGCATCGCTCATCGAGGAATAGGCGGGGTAGGGCATCGCCGGATAGAGCCGCTTGCCGTCCTTGCCGACGCCGCGCTTCAGCGCGCCCCGGAAATCCTCGTAGCTCCAGCGGCCGATGCCGGTCTCCGGGTCGGGCGTGATGTTGGACGGCACGAGCTTGCCGAAGGGCGTCTCCAGCGGCTCGCCTCCGGCGAAGGGCTTGCCGCCGGGCTTCGTATGGCAGGCCGAGCAATCGCCCAGGATCGCCTGGTAGCGGCCGGCCTCGATCCGGTCGAACAGGTCCGAGGCGAAGCCCGCCGTGCCGACCAGCGTGGCGGCCGCGAGGCCGGCGAGGAGCGCTGCCGTCTTCATGCTTCCACCAGCCGGCCGGGGTTCTTGAGATAGTGGTTGCGGATCGAATCCGCCGCCCAGAAGGCCAGCGCACCGACCGGCCCTGTCGGGTTCTTGCCGGCGTTCTGCGGAAAGGCGGAGGCGCCGATGGCGAAGACGTTCGGCACGTCCCAGCTCTGCAGATGCCGGTTCACCGCGCTGGTGTTGGGGTCGGTGCCCATGATCGCGCCGCCGGTGTTGTGCGTGCTCTGATAGGGAACGGAGTTCCAGCCCTTGCCGAGCCTGGCGACGACCGACTGCTTGCCGCCGAGCTGGTCGGCGATCTCCTTCATCCGGCCGCTGATCCAGTTCGACATGCGGATGTCGTTGTCCGG
>NZ_JBMDWH010000174.1:0-46005 GCF_048595345.1 Allobosea sp. | reverse complement strand
TCCTCGCCGCGGCCGATGGCGCCGAGGTCGGAGGCGCCGGCCACCTCGGTGGTGAAGCGGACGCAGCGCGTGCACTGGATGCAGCGCGTCATCGTCGTCTTGACCAGCGGGCCGATATACTTGTCCTCGACCGCGCGCTTGTTCTCGGCATAGCGCGAGGTGTCGGCGCCGAAGGCCATTGCCTGGTCCTGCAGGTCGCACTCGCCGCCCTGGTCGCAGATCGGGCAATCCAGCGGGTGGTTGATGAGGAGGAACTCCATCACCCCCTCGCGCGCCTTCTTCACCATCGGCGACTTGGTCAGCACGACCGGCGGCTCGCCGTTTGGTCCCGGGCGCAGATCGCGCACGCCGATGGCGCAGGAGGCCTGCGGCTTCGGCGGACCGCCCTTCACCTCGACGAGGCACATGCGGCAATTGCCGGCGATCGAGAGCCGCTCATGGAAGCAGAACCGCGGGATCTCGGCGCCCGCCGCTTCGCAGGCCTGAAGGACGGTGTAATCGGCCGGAACGTCGACCTCGATGCCGTCGATGAGGAGTTTGGTCATGGGCTTACTCCGCCGCCATCAGGCGCACAGGCTCGCTGTGCGGATTGGCGGCATAGTCGTCGATGCGCTGCTCGATCTCGTGACGGAAATGCGCGATCAGGCCCTGGATCGGCCAGGCGGCAGCGTCGCCGAGCGCACAGATGGTGTGCCCCTCGATCTGTTTGGTGACGTCGAGCAACATGTCGATCTCGCGCTTCTGGGCGCGACCCTCGGCCATGCGCTCCATCACGCGCCACATCCAGCCGGTGCCCTCGCGGCAGGGCGTGCACTGGCCGCAGCTCTCATGCTTGTAGAAATGGCTGATGCGGGCGATGGCGCGGACGATGTCGGTCGACTTGTCCATCACGATCACCGCCGCGGTGCCGAGGCCGGAGCGCAGCTTGGAGAGCGAGTCGAAATCCATCGGCGTGTCGATGATCTGTTCGGCCGGGACCATCCGCACAGAGGATCCGCCCGGGATGACCGCCTTGAGATTGTCCCAGCCGCCGCGGATGCCGCCGCAATGGCGGTCGATCAGCTCGCGAAAGGTCAGGCCCATCGCCTCTTCGACATTGCAGGGCTTGTTGACGTGGCCCGAGACGCAGAAGAGCTTGGTGCCGACATTGTTCGGCGTGCCGATCGAAGAGAACCAGGCCGCGCCGCGGCGCAGGATCGTCGGCGCCACCGCGATCGATTCGACGTTGTTGACGGTCGTCGGGCAGCCATAGAGGCCCATATTGGCCGGGAATGGCGGCTTCAGCCGCGGCATGCCCTTCTTGCCCTCAAGGCTCTCCAGCAGCGCCGTCTCCTCGCCGCAGATATAGGCGCCGGCGCCGTGATGGACATAGAGGTCGAAGGGATAACCGTGGACGTTGTCCTTGCCGATCAGCCGGGCCTCATAGGCCTCGTCGACCGCCCGCTGCAGCGCCTCGCGCTCCCGGACATATTCGCCGCGGATATAGATGTAGGCGGCATGGGCGCCCATGGCGAAGGAAGCGATCAGGCAGCCCTCGACCAGCGTATGCGGGTCGTTGCGCATGATCTCGCGGTCCTTGCAGGTGCCCGGCTCGGACTCGTCGGCATTGACGACGAGGTAATGCGGGCGCCCATCGCTCTGCTTGGGCATGAACGACCATTTCAGGCCGGTGGGGAAGCCAGCGCCGCCGCGGCCGCGCAGGCCCGACTTCTTCATCTCGTCGATGATCCAGTCGCGGCCCTGCTCAAGAATGAACTTGGTGCCGTCCCAACCGCCGCGCTTGATCGCGCCCTGCAGGGTCTTGTCGTGCAGGCCGTAGAGATTGGTGAAGATGCGATCGCGATCTGCGAGCATGGCGGGCCTCACTTCACCGGCTTGTCGCCGGCCGGAGCCGGCTTGGCGGATTCGGCGGCGGACTTCTCGTCCACCTTGCCGGTCGAGGCCGGCGTGTCGTTCGCGGCGCTGGAAGGCTGGCCGGGCTCGGAGGGTTTCGGACGGCCGGGAGCGGCCGTCTCGGTCGCGGGCGCAGTGGCGGCTGCCGGGGTCGCCTCCGCCTTTGCCGCCTCGGCCTTCTTGGCCTCCGCCTCGGCTGCGGCTTTCGCGGCGGCGGCTTCGGCGGCGGCCTTGCGCTGCTCGGTGACGCGGTTCTGCCAGTCGCCGGCGCCGATCATCGAGCCGTCATAGAGGGCCTGATCGGTCAGGGTTTGGGCGCCGCCTTCGGGCTCCGAGCCGACGCGGCCGTTCTGCGGGCCGGGCTTGGTCGGCCGCCCATGGCGCAGATCGTCGAGCAGCTGGCGGAAATTCTCCGGCGTCAGATCCTCGTAATAATCGACATTGATCTGCGCCATCGGCGCGTTGCAGCAGGCGCCGAGGCATTCGACTTCCAGCCAGGAGAGCTTGCCGTCGGCGGTCACGGTCGATTGCGGGCCGATGACCTCGGCGCAGACCTTCTTCAGCGCCTCGGCGCCGCGCAGGGCGCAGGGCGTCGTGCCGCAGAGCTGGACGAAATACTCGCCGACCGGCTGAAGGTTGAACATGGTGTAGAAGGTCGCGACCTCGAGCACCCGCATCGGCGCCATGCCGAGGCGCTTGGCGACGGTCTCGATCACCGCACGAGAGACCCAGCCCTCCTGCTCCTGCGCCTTCCAGAGGAGAGGGATCACGGCCGAGGCCGGGCGGCCGTCCGGATATTTGGCGATCTGCTGGTCGATCCAGTTCTCGTTCGCCGGGGTGAAGGCGAAGGAGGCCGGCTGGATGGGATCGGGTGCGAGACGACGGACGGACATCAGCGGTCAACTTCACCAAAGACGATATCGAGAGAGCCGAGAATCGCGGAGACGTCGGCGAGCATGTGCTTGCGGCACATGAAATCCATGGCCTGGAGATGGGCGAAGCCCGGCGCGCGGACCTTGCAGCGATAGGGCTTGTTGGTGCCGTCGGAGACCAGATAGACGCCGAATTCGCCCTTCGGCGCTTCGACTGCGGCATAGACCTCGCCTTCCGGCACCCGGAAGCCCTCGGTGTAGAGCTTGAAGTGGTGGATCAGCGCTTCCATCGAGCGCTTCATCTCGCCGCGCTTGGGCGGAACCACCTTGCCGTCGAGCGAGGAGACCGGCCCGCCGCCATCGGCGGCCAGCAGCTTCTCGCAAGCCTGCTTCATGATGCGCGCGGACTGGCGCATCTCTTCCATGCGGATGTGGTAGCGATCGTAGCAGTCGCCGTTTTTGCCGACCGGAACGTCGAATTCCATTTCCTCGTAGCACTCATAGGGCTGCGACTTGCGCAGATCCCACGGCGCGCCGGAGCCGCGCACCATGACGCCGGAGAAGCCCCACTTCCAGCAGGTCTCAAGATCGACCACGCCGATATCGACGTTGCGCTGCTTGAAGATGCGGTTGTCGGTGAGCAGGCCCTCGAGATCGTCGCAGACCTTCAGGAACGGGTCGCACCATTCGGCGATGTCATGAACCAGCGAAGTCGGGATGTCCTGATGCACGCCGCCCGGCCGGAAATAGGCTGCATGCATGCGCGAGCCCGAGGCGCGCTCGTAGAAGATCATCAGCTTCTCGCGCTCTTCGAAGCCCCACAGCGGCGGGGTCAGCGCGCCGACGTCCATCGCCTGGGTGGTGACGTTCAGCAGATGCGACAGGATGCGGCCGATCTCGGAATAGAGCACGCGGATGAGTTGGCCGCGACGCGGCACGCTCACGCCGAGCAGGCGCTCGACCGCCATGCAGTAGGCATGCTCCTGGTTCATCGGCGCGACGTAATCGAGCCGGTCGAAATAGGGCATCGCCTGCAGATAGGTCTTGGCCTCGATCAGCTTCTCGGTGCCGCGATGCAAAAGGCCGATATGCGGATCGACGCGCTCGACGATCTCGCCGTCCAGTTCGAGGACCAACCTGAGAACTCCGTGAGCAGCCGGGTGCTGAGGGCCGAAATTAATGCTAAAATTGCGGATATTATGCTCGGTCATCGCTCAGAATCTCGTGCCGGCGCCGAAGCGGAAAGTGTCGTAACCGAATTCGCGCATGCAGGCGGAGAACGACCCCGCCTCGCGCGGCTGACGCTGTCCCTGCGCAGCTTCGCAGTACCGGGTTGCCAACTTGAGATCCACATCCGGCGTGGCACCCAGCGCAGGCGACAGACCGGCCAGCAGCAAAGCGACAGCGGCGAACTTGGTCCAGACGGCCATCGTCAGGCTCCCTTCGCCTTCTCATCACCCGGCAGGACGTATTCCGTCCCTTCCCAGGGTGAGAGGAAGTCGAAATTCCTGAATTCCTGGTTCAGCTTCACCGGCTCGTAGACGACGCGCTTCTGCTCGTCGTCATAGCGCACCTCGACGAAGCCGGTCAGCGGGAAGTCCTTGCGCAGCGGGAAGCCCTCGAAGCCGTAATCGGTGAGGATGCGGCGCAGGTCGGGATGGCCCGAGAAGAGGATGCCGTAGAAGTCGTAGGCCTCGCGCTCGAACCAGTTCGCCGCCGGGAACACCTCGATCGTCGACGGAACCGGAGTCGCCTCGTCGGTCTGCACCTTGATGCGGACGCGGCGGTTCTTGTGCGGCGCCAGCAGGTGATAGACCACGTCGAACCGCTTCTCGCGGCCGGGATAATCGGCGCCGGCGAGGTCGATGAAATTGACGAAGCGGAAGCGCGGATCGCTGTAGAGCGTCCGCAACACCTGGACGATCGACGCCGCCTCGGCATGGAGCGTCAGTTCGCCGAAGGCGACGACCGCATCGGTGACCGCGCCGGGCAGCGCTGCCTTGATCTCTTCGCCGAGTGTCACGAGCGCTTCGCTCATCGTCTCACCTTCATCACTGCCCCGAGAACCGACCGGCGCTCAGCGCTCGATCGTGCCCGTGCGGCGGATCTTCTTCTGCAGCAGCAGCACGCCGTAGAGCAGCGCCTCGGCCGTGGGAGGGCAACCGGGGACATAGATGTCGATCGGCACGATCCGGTCGCAGCCGCGCACCACGGAGTAGCTGTAGTGGTAGTAGCCGCCGCCATTGGCGCAGGAGCCCATGGAGATGACGTAGCGCGGTTCCGGCATCTGGTCGTAGACCTTGCGCAGGGCCGGCGCCATCTTGTTGGTCAGCGTGCCGGCGACGATCATCACGTCCGACTGGCGCGGTGAGGCGCGCGGCGCGAAACCGAAGCGCTCGACGTCGTAGCGGGGCATGGAAAGCTGCATCATCTCGACCGCGCAGCAGGCCAGACCGAAGGTCATCCACATCAGCGAGCCGGTGCGGGCCCAGTTGATGAGATCATCCGTCGCGGTCACCAGAAAGCCCTTATCGGCGAGCTCGTTGTTGATCTCGACGAAATAGGGATCGCGGGCGCCGACGGGCTGTCCGTCCGGACCCAGCAGACCCTTGGGTGCCGGCGCGACCAGCGGGTTGCCGCGATCGATCGCTGTGATGGCCATGAACCTGATCCCCGTGAACTCTCAGACTGTAGATAGGAAGCGGAAAACCGTTTTCCCAGCGACAGTTAGTCCCACTCCAGCGCGCCCTTGCGCCACTCGTAGACGAAGCCGACGGTCAGCACGCCGAGGAAAACCATCATCGACCAGAACCCATACCAGCCGAGGCTGCCGAAAGCGACCGCCCAGGGGAACAGGAAGGCGACCTCCAGATCGAAGATGATGAACAGGATCGCCACCAGATAGAAGCGCACATCGAACTTCATGCGGGCATCGTCGAAGGCGTTGAAGCCGCACTCATAGGCCGAGAGCTTCTCGGGGTCCGGCTTGGAATAGGCGATCGCGAAGGGCGCGATCAGCAGCGCCAGGCCGATCACCGCCGAGACGCCGATGAACAGCACCAGAGGCAGATAGTCGGCCAGCAGGGAAGGAACCGGGACAGCTTGCATCGTCGAACTCGCTTCGAGCGCCGGCGCGGAGGCTGGCTGCTCCAGTCGCTTATCCCCTCGATTAGAATGAAGCAAGACTCCGCCGCATCGCACAATCGCCGTCCGGGCTTGAATGGCGCGCAGGATGCGGCCAAAAGACCCGCCCCCACCGGGATCCGCACCGGCGGAACGCTCCGGATGCTTTGGTTGCGGCCGCAGCGGACCCAACCAGAGGCGCTTGGACGGACCGGCCCGAACCGAATCGCGCTCGGCCCTGCGCCCTTCCGAAAGGCATCCATGCTCGTCGAAACCCTGAAAGACCCTTGCCGGCTCTGCCCATCGGGCTGCGCTGCGGCGTGATGAATCGGGAAACGGCCATCCCGTCGCCAGCCCGGCTGCGGACCGGATTGCTCGCAGCGCTGGTGGCGCTGGGCGTCTCGCCGATCGCGGTGCTTGCCCAGGAAGGCACGACGATGCGCGTACCCCTGCCCCCGCAGCGGCCCTTCGACCTCGATCTGGCCGGCACGCCGGCTCTGCCGCCCATCGTGGTGCCGCCGGCCCGGGCACCGGCACGCGAAACCCCCGCCAGCCAGACCGCGCCGGAGACGCCGGGAGAGGTTCGGTCCGGAGAGACGCCTGCCGACGTGGCCGCGCCCGCGACACCCTCGCAGAGTGCGGGCCCGACATCGCCTGTTCTGGAAGAGGACGAGGAGGAAGGCCCGGTCTGGCCTAAACTCACGCCCGGACAGAAGGCCGGGGCGGAGCCGCAATACGATCCCAACGAGAAGCCGGACAGGCCGGGCATCTCGACCGATCCGGGGACCTCGACCGATTGTCTGCCGAAGACATTGAAGACGGTGCTGGAGCGGGTCGCGCAGAGATATGGGGCGGTGAAGGTCACCTCGACCTGGCGGCCGGCCTGGCGCGCCCGGCGCAATTCCTATCACCGCCGCTGCGAGGCGATGGATTTCCGCGTGCCGGGCGTGAAGCCCCGGCTGGTGCTGGAATGGGTCCGCGCGATGGAGGATGTCGGCGGCCACCACGTCTATTGGAACGGCCTGATCCATGTGGATACGGGGCCGCGCCGGCCCTGGTAGGCCGGCGCTTCGATGGGGGACCGGCGGCGGTGCGCCGGTCAGCCGCCTCTCCGATCAGCGGATCGGCGGAGCGTAGTGCAGGCCACCCTCGGTCCAGAGCGCGTTCTTGCCGCGCGCGATCTTCAGCTCCGAGCCCTGGCCGACGCTGCGCTCGTAGGATTCGCCGTAATTGCCGACATGCTTCACGATCCGGTAGACCCAGTCGTTGCTGAGGCCGATGCCGTCGCCGAACTTGCCCTCGGCGCCGAGCAGGCGGCGGATTTCGGGGTTGTCGGACTTCAGCATCGCATCGACATTCGCCTGGGTCACGCCGAGTTCCTCGGCATTGAGCATGGCGTCGAGCGTCCACTTCACCAGATTGAACCACTGCACGTCGCTGCTGCGGACGACCGGGCCGAGCGGCTCCTTGGAAATCAGCTCGGGCAGCACGACCGCGTCCTCAGGCTTCACCAGCTTGAGCTTCAGCGCGTAAAGGGCCGAGGAATCGTCGGTCAGCGCATCGCATCGGCCCGATTCGAAGGCCTTGATCGCCTCGTCGCCCTTGTCGAAGGTCACCGGCTCGTACTTGATCTTGTTCTTGCGGAAATAGTCGGCGACGTTGAGTTCGGTCGTCGTGCCCTGCTGCAGGCAGATCGAGGCGCCGTCGAGCTTCTTGGCGCTGTCGATGCCGAGCTTTTTCTGAACCAGGAAGGCCTGGCCGTCATAGAAGTTCACGCCGGCGAAGGTCAGGCCGAGCGTGGTGTCGCGCGACATGGTCCAGGTCGAGGTCCGCGACAGCAGATCGACTTCGCCGCTCTGCAGCGCGGTGAAACGGTCCTTGGAGGACAGCGGCGTGAACTTGACCTTCATCGGATCGTTGAAGATCGCCGCCGAGATCGCCCGGCACAGATCGACGTCGATGCCGACCCACTCGCCCTTGGCGTCGGGGATGCCGAAGCCGGCGAGGCCCGGGCTGACGCCGCAGACGAGATTGCCGCGGTTCTTGACGCTGGTCAGCGTGGTGGTCTGCGCCTGAGCCGGCAGGACCGATGCCGTCAGGCCGAAGGCCAGCAGCGCCGAAGCGATGATCTTCATGAAGTAAGTCCTCTTGATAAGACGGTGCCGCCGCGGACCGGTTATGGCCCGGCAGGTTCGGCAGCTTCTGCCGTTGAGGCGGAGCCCGCCGGCAGTCTGCGTCATATGCGATGCGCGGTGCGCGTCGCGCCTGCCGCCGCTCAGCCGAGCGCCTGGCTGGCGAGCGCGATGCGGCGCGCGCCGTTGGGGCTCGCCGGGCGATAGGCCGGCCGGCCCAGCCCCATGGCGGTGACGCTGTCATGGATCCGCATCCCGCAGCCGACGAGGAATTCGGTGAAGGCCGTGTCGCTCTCGGGCGTATCGGCCCGCAGGAAACCGCCCTGAGAGGCGGCCACGAGCGGGGCGCTGACGGCGACGGCGTCGTCGTCGCTCGCCGCGACCACCGGCCCGAGGACGCGCTCGCGCCCGAAGCGACGGCACAGCGCATAGGCGACGACGGCTCCCTCGCGGATCAGCACCTGCCCCTGGGAACTCGCCAGCAGCCGCGCCAGCACGGCCGATCGGTCGCAGCCGAGACCCTCCCGATCCAGCCGCAAAATCTCGGCATGGTCGCCCGCTTCGACGGCGCGCAGCTGCCCGTCGATCCGGCCGGGCTGCGGCTTGCCCTGCACATGGCCCTGGCACTGCAGGATCTTCTGCTCGTGACCATATCCCATCGAGCGATAGAGCCGCCTTGCGGCGCGGGTCGCCGTGAGGGCGAAAGCCGAGCCCGGATTGAGCGCATGCACGCGCTCCATCAGCCAGCGCCCGGCGCCATGTTCCTGCAGCCTCGGGGAGGTGATCAGCATGCCGACCATCGTATGGTCCGGCCCATAGCGCAGCCACATCACCGATCCGATGACGCGGCCGATATCGTCGCAGGCGGCGATGCCTTGCCCCAGCGCGAGCAGCGTCCGCCAGTCATCCTCGCGATGCGGCCAGCCGACCGCCACCGACAGGGTGTGGAGCTGTTCGACATCGACCTCGCCGATATCCTTCAGCGTGACCTCGAACGCATCGACCTGCAGACGGGCGGTGGTCTCCAAGAGGCAGCCTCCGACACGGCGGCGGACCCGACCGCTTTCGAGCCCGTCGCGCACCGATTCCTTTTAGAGCAAAGCCGCGAAAGGAAGCACCGTTCTCGGCGCCGAATTCGGCATGGATGACCGCGACCGGCCGCACAACAGCCGCCCGGCTCCTGCGGCGGCGCTTAAGCTGGCGCTCGTCCTGCCAGCCGGAGCCGTTCGTGACCGCCCAAGCCATCCTCTCGGAGCTGATCGCCTTCGCGTCCGTCGTGGGGCGGCCCAACGGCGTGATCGCCGGGTGGATCGCCGATCATCTGGCGCGCTCGGGTGTCGAGGCGCAACTTCTGCCGGGGCCGGAAGGCGACCGGGTCAATCTCTTCGCCACGATCGGCCCGCGGGACGTGCCGGGCCTCGTCCTGTCCGGCCATATGGACGTGGTGCCGGCGCAGGAGCCGCAATGGACCGGCGACCCCTTCACGCTGCGCGAAGAGGGAGACCGGCTTCTGGGCCGCGGCACCAGCGATATGAAGGGCTTTCTCGCCGCCGCGCTGGCGGTCGTGCCGGCCCTGGCAGGTCGCGAGCTGGCCCGGCCGATCCACCTCGCCTTCTCCTATGACGAGGAGGCCGGCTGCCGGGGCGTGCCGCATCTGATCGCCGCCCTGCCCTCGCTCTGCGCCCGCCCTGCCGCGGCCGTGATCGGTGAGCCGAGCGGATTGCGCCCCATTCTCGCGCATAAGGGCAAGGCGGCAGCGCTCGCCGAGATCCGCGGCCGCTCCGGCCATTCCTCGCGGCCCGATCTCGGCCTCAACGCCATCCATGCCATGGGGGCTGTGATCGCCGCGGCCGGCGATACGGCGCTGGCGCTGCAGGGCGGACCGCTCGACCATACCTTCGCCCCGCCCTATTCCACCGTCCAGATCGGCACGGTGCGCGGCGGCGAGGCGCTGAACGTCATTCCCGAGCTTTGCCGGATCGAGATCGAGGCGCGCGCCATCGCCGGCGTCGAGCCCGGAGCGCTGCTCGAACCCGTGCGCGCCGCTCTGGCCGCGCTCGAGGCCGAGGGCTTCGGCACGGACTGGACGCAGATCGCCGCCTATCCGGCCCTGTCCCTGCCCGCCGACGCGCCGATCGCGCTGCGCCTCGCCGAACTCACCGGCCAGGAGCCTCTGGCGGCCGTCAGCTACGGCACCGAGGCGGGGCTCTATCAGGCAGCGGGCATCGACGCGATCATCTGCGGGCCGGGCGACATCGCCCGTGCGCACAAGCCGGACGAGTTCATCACCCGCGATGAGCTCTCCGGCTGCACGCGCCTGCTGGAACAGCTCTGCACCGCCTTCGCCGAAGGGCGGGGCTGATGCAAGCCGGGGACCGAAACGTGAGCTTCCTGTTCAATTCCACCGAGGATCGCGCTCGGGTCTTCGCCGCCCGCTTCGCCGAGGCGCTGCCCGATCTGCGTTTCATTCGCACCAGCGAAGCCTACGATCCGCAGGAGATCCGCTATCTCATCACCTGGACGGAGCCGCCGGATCTGGAGCGCTTCACCCGGCTGGAGATCCTGTTCTCGATCGGCGCCGGCATCGACCAGATGAAGACGGAGGGGCTGGCCCCCCATATCCAGCTGGTGCGGATGGTCGAGGACGGCATCACCCGCATGATGCAGGAATATGTGACGCTCGCGGTGCTCGCTTTGCATCGCGACTGGCCGGCCTATCTCGCCCAGCAGCGCGAGGCGCGCTGGCAGGCCCATGGGCTGACGACCGCGAGCGACAGGCGCGTCGGCGTTCTCGGCCTCGGCATGATGGGCACGGCGGTGATCGAGAAGCTGAAGCTCTTCGGCTTCCCAATCAGCGGCTGGAGCCGCTCTCCGCGTGAGATCGAGGGCGTGCGCTGCTTCCATGGCGAGGACGGCCTCACCGCCATGCTGGCCGAAACCGACATCCTGATCTGCCTGCTGCCGCTGACGCGCGAAACCCTCGGCATCCTGGACGCCGGGCTGTTCGCCCGGCTTCCGCGCGGGGCCGGCCTCGTCCATGTCGGGCGCGGCCAGCATCTCGACCACCGGGCGCTGCTCGACGCACTCGACAGCGGCCAGCTTTCCGCAGCGGTGCTCGACGTCACGGAGCCCGAGCCGCTGCCGGCCACGCATGGTTTCTGGAACCACCCAAGGATCCTGCTGACGCCCCATATCGCCAGCAAGGTCGAGCCGGAGCCGGCGGCCCGCGCCGTCATCGAGAACATCAGGCGCCACCGGGCCGGCCTGTCCCCCATCGGCCTCGTCGACCGCAGCCGCGGCTATTGACGCCCGATCCTCCCCTCCTCCGCCATTGTCAGCGAAAGGCACCGCCATGTCCCTGCTCGTCCAGCTCGATCTCGATCCCACCAGCGAGCCGAAACACTCCAAATGCCCGCCGGAGCGCCTGCTCGCCGGCGATCCCGACTACAAGACCTGGGCGCAGGATTCCTCGCGCGGCGACACGGTGAAGACCGGCGTGTGGGAAGCGACGCCCGGCACCAACCGCTCGATCAAGGGCGAGACCTTCGAATACTGCTACATCCTCCAGGGCGTGATCGAGCTGACCGAGGAAGGCCAGGAGCCGCGCATCTTCAGGGCCGGCGACAGCTTCGTGATGAAGCCGGGCTATATCGGCACCTGGAAGACGATCGAGACCGTCCGCAAGATCTACGTCGTCGTCGGCTGAGGCCGGCGCCGAAGAATCCGCCGTCCGGGCCGGGCCAAACGGGATATCCCGCCGGCTCCGTGCGGCTCTCGCGGCGCCACCTGCCGGGCCCGCGCCGCTAGGCTCGATGCCACGACCTCTCATCCGGAGACGCCTTCCCGTGTCGCTGAGCTTCGACCCTGCCACCATCGCGTTGCCGCAGGCGCATTTCATCGGCGGGGAGCGCATCGCCGCATCCGACGGCATCGCTCTTCACCGGCCGTCCGACTGCGTGGCCTATGCCGATTGCCCGGTCGCCGAGGCCGATCTGGTCGATCGCGCGGTCGCGGCGGCCCAAACCGCGCTGAAGACCAGCGGCTGGAGCACCGCGCGCCCGCGCGAGCGGCTGAACGCGCTGCATCGCTGGGCCGATCTCATCGAGGCGGAGGCGGTGACGCTGGCGCGGATGGAGGCGCTCGCCTCGACCCGGCCGATCGCCGAACTCCTGAAATTCGACATCCCCGTCACCATCGAACAGATCCGCTTCTTCGCCGAGTTCGCCGACAAGGAAGGCGGCGACCTCGTCCCCACCGCCTCCGACAGCGTCGGTTTCATCGCGACGGAGCCCTATGGCGTCGTCGGCGCGATCACTCCCTGGAATTTCCCGCTCTCGATGGCGGCGTGGAAACTCGGCCCGGCCCTCGCGGCCGGCAATGCGGTGGTGCTCAAGCCTTCCGAGATGACCCCCTTCGCCACCCTCTACATGGCGGAGCTCTCGGTGAAGGCCGGCCTGCCGGCGGGGCTGATCAACATCGTGCTCGGCGACGGGCGCACCACCGGCGCGGCGATCACCGGCCATCCCGGCATCGCCAAGGTCAGCTTCACCGGCTCGACCGGCGCGGGCTCGGCGATCATGGAGAACATCGCCCGCACCGGGGTGAAGCCCATGACCCTGGAACTGGGCGGCAAGAGCCCGCAGCTGGTCTTCGCCGATGCCGACATCGCGCAGGCGGCCGGCGCCGTCGCGCGCGGCATCATGGCCAATGCCGGGCAGGCCTGCGTCGCCGGATCGCGCCTCGTCGTCGAGGCGAGCGTCGCCGAGGAGGTCGTCGGCCACATCCTGAAGATCATGAGCGACATCAGGCCCGGCCCGACCTGGGACGAGGCGACCGGATACGCCCCGATCATTTCCGAGCGCCAGCTCGGCCGCATGGCCAGCATCGTCGACGCGGCGATCGCGCGGGGCGCCCGCGCGCGGACAGGCGGACAAGCGCTCGATCGCGAAGGCTATTTCTATGCCCCGACCTTGCTCGAGGGACTGGCGCCGGATTCGCCCGCCATCACCGAGGAGATCTTCGGCCCCGTGCTGACGGTGCAGACCTTCCGCGACGAAGACGAGGCGATGGCCCTCGCGGACCATCCCACCTACGGCCTGTGTGCCGGCCTCTACACGCGCGACCTGTCGAGGGCGCTCAGGCTGAGCAACCGGCTGCAGGCCGGCACCGTCTGGGTCAATCGTTACGGGCGTTCGCGCGACCATATCCTGCCCACTGGCGGCTACAAGCAATCCGGCCTCGGCAAGGATCTCGGCCGCGAGGCCTATCTCGCCAATCGCAAGTCCAAGAGCATTCTGATCGCCGTCTGAGGAGCCTCGTCGTGACATCTCATCGTATCGCCCTGATCCCGGGCGACGGAATCGGCACCGCGGTCATCGACGCGACCTGGGAGGTGCTGACCAAGGCGGCCTCCGGCGCCGGCTTCTCGCTGGAAGCAACCCGTTTTCCCTGGTCCTGCGACTTCTATGAGAAGACCGGAGCGATGATGCCGGCGGACGGCATCGAGACGCTCCGCGGCTTCGATGCAATCCTGCTCGGAGCAGTCGGCTGGCCCAAGCGCGTGCCCGATTCGGTTTCGCTCCACGGGCTGCTGCTGCCGATCCGCAAGGCTTTCGTGCAATACGCCAATATCCGCCCGCACCGGCTGCTGCCTGGCGTGGAAGGCCCGCTGCGCGCCTCCCAATTCGATATTCTCTGCATCCGCGAGAACACCGAGGGCGAATATGCCGGCGCCGGCGGGCGGGTGCATAACGGCACCGCCGACGAGGTCGCCGTGGAAACCTCGATCTTCACCCGCAAGGGCGTCGAGCGCATCCTGCGCTTCGGGTTCGAACAGGCCCGCAAGCGCCGCGGCAAGCTCGCCTCGGTGACGAAGTCCAACGCCCAGAAATATTCGATGGTGTTCTGGGACGAGATCACCGCGAAGCTGGCGGCCGAATACACCGATATAGAGGTCACGAACTACCATATCGACGCCATGGCGGCGCGGATGGTGATGGCGCCGGAGAGCCTCGACGTCGTCGTCGCTTCCAACCTCTTCGGCGACATCCTGACCGATCTCGGCGCCGCCATTCAGGGCGGGCTCGGGTATGCGGCCTCCGCCAACATCAACCCGGAGCGCGACGCCCCCTCGATGTTCGAGCCGGTGCACGGGTCGGCGCCGGATATCGCGCATCTGGGTATCGCAAACCCGATCGCGGCGATCTGGTCCGGCGCCATGATGCTGGAGCATCTCGGCCAGACCGATGCCGCCCGCTCGGTCATGCGCGCTATCGAGGCGGCGACGGGTCGTGGTATCGGCACCCGTCCCGGCGAGCACAAGACGACCGAGATCACGGCGGCGATCCTTTCGGCGCTGGACTGACAGGAGATCACAGCATGACCATCGAAGGCCTTCGCGACCCCGCCCTCGTCCAGGAAGCCTGCCTGATCGGCGGCCAGTGGAACGGCGCCGCCTCGGGCCGCACGCTCGACGTCATCGACCCGGCCACGCAAGCCGTTCTCGGCACGGTGCCGGATGCCGGCATCGCCGAAACGCGCGCCGCGATCGAGGCCGCCGAGAAGGCTTTCGACGGCTGGCGGGCGAAGACACCGGCCGAGCGCGCGGCGCTGCTGGAAGCCTGGCATGCGCTGATGATCGAGCATATCGAAGATCTCGCGCTGATCCTGACGCGAGAGCAGGGCAAGCCGCTCGCCGAATCGCGCGGCGAAATTCGCTACGGCGCCTCCTTCGTCAAATGGTATGCCGAGGAAGCCCGCCGGATCTACGGCCAGACCATCCCCGCCCCCACCGCCGACCGCCGCATCCTGGTGATGAAGCAGCCGGTCGGCGTCTGCGGCATCGTCACGCCCTGGAACTTCCCGAACGCGATGATCACGCGCAAGGTCGCGCCCGCGCTCGCCGCCGGCTGCACCGTCGTGATCAAGCCCTCGGAGCTGACGCCCTATTCGGCCATCGCGCTCGGCGTGCTGGCGGAGCGGGCCGGCATCCCGGCCGGTGTCGTCAATATCGTAACCGGCCTGCCGACCGAGATCGGCGCGGAGCTGACCGGCAACCTCGCGGTCCGCAAGATCTCCTTCACCGGCTCCACGCGCATCGGCGCGCTGCTGATGAAGCAGGCCTCGGACAGCATCAAGCGGCTCAGCCTCGAACTCGGCGGCAATGCGCCCTTCATCGTCTTCGACGATGCCGATCTCGACATCGCGATCGACGGCGTTCTGGCCTCCAAATTCCGCAATGGCGGCCAGACCTGCGTCTGCGCCAACCGCATCCTGGTCCAGGACGGAATCTATGACCGTTTCGCCGAAAAACTCTCGGCCCGCGTGAACGCGATGAAGGTCGGCCCGGGGACCCAGGCCGGCGTCGATATCGGCCCGATGATCAACGCCGCGGCGCTGGAGAAGATCGAGCGGCATGTCGACGATGCCCTGTCAAAGGGCGCCAAGCGCCTCGCCAGCGCGGCCGACATGCCCAACGGCAAGCAATATGCGACGCCGACCGTGCTCGGCGAGGCCACGACGCAGATGCTGTTGGCGAGCGAGGAAACCTTCGGGCCGGTCGCGCCGCTCTTCCGCTTCCGCCACGAGGCCGAAGCGCTGGAGATCGCCAATGGCACGCCCTTCGGCCTCGCCTCCTACTTCTTCACGCAGGATATGCGCCGGGGCTGGCGCGTCGGCGAGGCTCTCGAATTCGGCATGGTGGGACTGAACACGGGCGCGATCTCGATGGAGGTCTCCCCCTTCGGCGGCGTCAAGCAGTCCGGCCTCGGACGCGAAGGCTCGCAGCTCGGCATCGAGGAATATCTCGAAGTGAAGGCCTTCCATATCGGGGGGCTATGAAACGAAAGGGCGCCGGACATCGCCCGGCGCCCAATCTTCTCTCGATTCTGTAACCGCAGCCCTCATGCTGAGGAGCGATCCCTCAGGATCGCGTCTCGACGGATGCTCGAGCAGGCTCCGTAGCTATCTGGCCCATCCTTCGAGACGCCGCGTTCCGCGCCTCCTCGGGATAAGGGCTGCGGAGGCGCGGCGGCGCCGGCTCCTTCACTGCACCTTGTCGAGCAGCTTGTAGTACATCCCCACCAGCGGCAGGAACCACGGCTTGCCGAAATGGCCGGGCACCGCCGGCCAGTCCAGCCCCTTCAGCGGGTTGCGATCCGGCCGGCCGAGAATGGCGTCGGCCATGATCATGCCGAGATGGGTCGACATCTGCGCGCCATGGCCGGAATAGCCGATCGCATACCAGAGGCCGTCGTGAAGGCCGGCGCGCGGATAGCGGTCCTTGGTCATGTCGACCAGCCCGCCCCAGCAATAATCGATGTCGACATGAGCGAGCTGCGGGAAGATGGCCGCGAGGCTCGCGCGCAGGATCGCCCCGCTCTTGGCGTCGGAGGTCTGGTCGGAGGTCGCGGAGAAACGGGCGCGGCCGCCGAAGATGAGCCGGTTGTCGGGCGCCAGCCGGAAGTAGTTGCCGATGTTCAGCGACGTCACCGCGGTGCGGTTGCCCGGCATGGTCGCGGCGACCTCGGCCTCGCTGAGCGGGCGCGTCGCGATCAGGAAGCTGCCGACCGCGATGATCCGGCGCCGGAACCAGGAGAAGCCGCCATCGGTATAGGCGCCGGTCGCGACCAGCACCTCCCTAGCGGAAACCTCGCCCCGGCTCGTGTGCATGAGATGCCGTCCGCCGTCGCGTCGCAGTGAGACGACCGGCGCGTGCTCGTGGATCACGGTGCCATGGCGCGCCGCAGCAGCGGCGAGGCCGGCGACATACCGGCCCATATGCATCATCGCGCTCTTCTTCGAGAGCATGGCGCCATGGAAGGCGTCCGAGCCGATCTCGCCTTTCAGATCCGCGCGGCTCAGCATCGCCGTGTCGGGGTCGACCTCGCGATGCAGGACCTCGAAGTTCCGGGCGATGCCGGCGACGTGCTCGGGCTTGGAGGCGAGCTTCAGCTTTCCGGCGCGGCGGAAGGAGCAGTCGATCCCCTCCTCCGCGACGATGCGCTCGATCGTGTCGACCGATGCGTCGAAGGCTTTGTAGAGCGCGATCGCCCGTTCGGTGCCGAGGGCCTCCTTGGCGCCGATGAAGCTATGGGCGAGGCCGTTGTTGAGATGACCGCCATTGCGGCCCGAGGCCCCGAAGCCGACGCTTCGCGCTTCCAGCACCACCACCTTCGCCCCAGCCATGGCGAGCTGGCGTGCCGCGGCGAGGCCAGTGAAGCCACCGCCGATGACGGCGACATCATAGCTGCCCTCGACCGGCCCCGCCGCGGCGCCCGCGAAGGGGGCAGCCGTGTCATGCCAATAGGATTTGAACCGCATCGTGCCGATCCTTTCCGTGCCCGGCCTCAGAGGCCGAACACGCCGGGCAGTCCGCCGATGTCCTTGATCTCGGTGTAGCCGTAATAGGGATTGGCCGGCTCGTGCCCGCGATTGACCCAGACCTTGTTCTTGATGCCGAGGTCATGCGCGGTCATCAGGTCGTAGCGGAACGACGACGAGACGTGGCAGACATCCTCAGGCCCGCAGCCGAGCATGTCGAACATGTACTCGAAGCCCTTCATGCGCGGCTTGTAGGACTGCGCCTGCTCGGCGGTGTAGACGGCGTGGAAGGGCGCGCCGAGCTTGGCGACGTTATGCGGGATCTGGTCGTTCTGCGCATTGGACAGAATGACGAGCGGGATCTCCTTGGCGACCTTGGCAAGCCCGGCGGGCACATCCGCATGCGGCCCCCATGTCGGAACCTGCTCGTAGATCCAGAGCGCATCCTCGGCACGGAAGGGCACGTTGTTGCGCTTGCAGGTGCGCTCCAGCGCGTTGTGAACGACGTCGCCATAGGGCTTCCAGGCGCCGAGCACCTCGTCTAGCCGATAGGCGGAGAAGTCCGTGATGAAGGTCTTCATCGCCGGCTCGCTCAGGGTCGCGCCGTAGAGCGCGCGGGCGGCCTTATCCATCGCGAAATAGATCAGCGTCCCATGGCAGTCGAAGGTGACGTATTTGGCTTTGATGACGCTCATGGCGCGGTCCTCGCTTGACGAAACGGCTCGTTCGTTCCCGCCGCCATTGTAATCCGGCCGGTTCGCGGCCGGGGCACCGCATTGCGGGGCAAGCGAAGCACAAACTGCCGTGCGCCTTCCCGGCCGTGGCAGAGTGTTGCGGCCGGCCGCGGCGGCGAGCCCCCGCTTCGGGGAAAACCGGGACCGTCGCGGGACCTCCGTGGCATTCCATGCGGTGGGCAGCCTCGCCTTCGGCGAAAGATGTCGTGCGACCGCCGTCCTCGGGAGGAACTGCGCCCGGCGCCGTCCTAATCATGATGCAGCGAAACAGGTGGGTGTCATGGCTCTCGATACGATCGACCTCGTCACATTCGAAGACCGACATCTCGACGGAGCGCTGCGCCTCTCGCGGGAAGCGGGCTGGCCGCACCGCCGCGAGGATTGGGCGATGTCGCTGGAATTGGGCGAGGGGTTCGTCGCCCTGCACGGCGAGGAGGTCGTCGGCACCATCGTGATGACGCGGCTGGGCGAGGCCATCGCCACCATCAGCCTCGTCATCGTCGCCGAGGCGTCCCGTGGGCGCGGGCTCGGCCGTCGTCTGATGGACGCCGCCCTGCAGGCCGCCGGAACGCGCGAATGCCGGCTGACCGCGACGGCGGACGGGCTGCCGCTCTATGAGAAGCTCGGCTTCGAAAGCACGCATGGCATTCGCCAGCATCAGGGCCACGTCGCTGCGATGCCGGCCGCCGATACCGCGGGGGTCACCTTGGCCGAGGCCGAGGATTTCCAGGCCATCTGCCTGCTGGACCGGCTGGCGCATGGCATCGACCGGCGCGCCTTGCTGCGCGTGGCGCAGCGATCCGGCAGCCTGGCCGTGCTGCGCCAGGATGGGCACGCCGTCGGCTATGCCGCGCTTCGCCCCTTCGGCCGCGGCGAGGTGATCGGCCCCGTCGTGGCGGAGACCGATGCCGACGCCCGAAAGCTGATCTCATTCTTCGCCTCCGGCAAGCCCGGCGCCTTCCTGCGCGTCGATACGCCCGTCGCGCTCGGACTGTCCGCCTGGCTCACCGAGCGGGGCCTCGTCGAGGTCGGCGGCGGCATCGCCATGCGCAAGGGGCACACGGCACCCGAGCCGGCGGGGCCCACCAAGGTATTCGGCCTTTTCAGTCAGGCCATCGGATAATCGGAGACACGCCATGCTGAGCAATTCGCTGATCGAACTGGATCGCGACCACTGGATCCACCCCGTCGCGTCCTATCGCGGCCATGAGAAGGCCGGGGTGCGCGTGCTGCGCTCGGCCAAGGGTGCGACCGTCACCGACGCCGAAGGCCGCCAGCTCATCGACGGCTTCGCGGGTCTGTGGTGCGTGAATGCCGGTTACGGCCAGGAGAGCATCGTCGAAGCCGCGGCCAGCCAGATGCGCGAACTCGCCTATGCCACCGGCTATTTCAGCCTCGGTTCCGAGCCGGCGATCCGGCTGGCCGCCGAACTGGCAGAGCGCGCTCCCGGCGATCTCGACCGCGTCTACTTCACCCTCGGCGGATCCGATGCGGTCGACTCCACCGTGCGCTTCATCCGTTACTATCAGGGCGCGCGCGGCAAGCCGGAGAAGGACCAGTTCATCTCCATCGCGCAGGGCTATCACGGCTCCTCGACCGTTGGCGCGGGCCTGACCGCCCTGCCCGTCTTCCATGCCGGCTTCGGTGTGCCCTATGACTGGCAGCACAAGATTCCGTCGCACTACACCTATCGCAACCCTGTCGGGGCCGAGCCGGCCGCCGTCATCGCCGCCTCGCTCGACGCGCTGAAGGCCAAGGTCGCGGAACTGGGCGGGCCGGAGCGCGTCGCCGCATTCTATTGCGAGCCGATCCAGGGCTCCGGCGGCGTGCTGGTTCCGCCGCCTGGCTGGGTCAAGGCCATGCGCGAGCTGTGCGCCGAGCTCGACATCCTGTTCGTCGCGGACGAGGTCATCACCGGCTTCGGCCGCACCGGCCCGCTCTTCGCCTGCGAGGACGAGGGCATCGTGCCGGACCTGATGACCGTCGCCAAGGGCCTGACCTCCGGCTATGTGCCGATGGGCGCCGTGCTGATGTCGCAGAAGATCTATCAGGTGATCGCGGACGGTGCCGGCGCCGCTGCGGTCGGCCATGGCTACACCTACTCCGCCCATCCGGTCAGTGCCGCTGTCGGCCTCGAGGTGCTGCGCCTCTATGAGAACGGCCTGCTCGACAACGGCCGCAAGGCCGGAGCGCGGCTGATGGAGGGGCTCCATGGGCTGTCCGACCATCCGCTGGTGGGCGAGGTGCGCGGACGCGGCATGCTGGCGGCGGTCGAACTCGTGACCGACAAGGCGAAGAAGACGCCGCTTCCCGCCGCTTGCCTGCCGGCCCAGCGCGTCTTCGACCGCGCTTGGGGCAATGGCCTCGTCATCCGCGCCTTCGCCAACGGCATTCTGGGCTATGCGCCGCCGCTCTGCTGCACCGACGCGGAGATCGACGCGATCGTCGAGCGCACCCGCAAGACGCTGGACGAGACCCTCGCCGACCCGGATGTGCGCGCCGCGATGGCATGAGAGGCACCTCGCCGATATTCCGCGCGGGCGGCGAATACGGAATTTTGTGCCGCCCGGTTTTGGACATTCGGTGACTTCGGCGAAGCCGCCGTGACACACTTCGATCCAGGCCACCGCAGATGTGGCCGGGGAACAGAGCACAACCGTCGCGACAGCGACATCGAGGTCTTCCTCATCGCGTCCATCTCGGGATGCGATGCGGCAGACCTGTCAGGCGGAGAGCCCATGACCAAGCCGCTCGGCGAATTTCGTTACCTGACCTTCGACGTCGTCGGCACGCTGATCGATTTCGAGGGCGGGCTGGTCGATTGCCTCGCCGCGATCGCGCAGGAGGCCGGGACGACGCTCAATGGCGAACAGGCGCTCGGCCTGTATCGCGCAGCCCGCTACATGCCCGATGTCCAGCGCTTCCCGGACGATCTGGCGCGGGTCTACGGCGTCATCGCGCCGCAGCTGGGCCTGCCTGTCGGAGAGGCCCATGCGGCGCGGCTGCGTGCCTCCGTCGCGGATTGGCGATCTTTCCCCGACAGTGTCGAGGCGCTGGCGAGCTTGGCAAAGCGCTACAAGCTGATCGCGATGACGAATGCGCAGCGCTGGGCCTTCACGCATTTCGCGGCCGCTCTCGGGGAGCCGTTCCATGCGGGCTTCACCGTTGACGACACAGGTACTGAGAAGCCCGACCCCGCCTTCTTCGAGCAGGTCTTCGCCTTCGTCGAAGCCGAGGGCGGCTCGCGCGACCAGATCCTGCATGTCGCCCAGAGTCAGTATCACGACATCGGCATTTCCCGGCGCCTGGGCCTGACCAATTGCTGGATCGAACGGCGCCATGCCCAGCCGGGTTATGGCGGCACGATCGAGCCCGAGCAGTTCACCCGTCCAGACTACCACTTCACCTCGATGGCAGCGCTCGCCGCTGCCGTCGATACCAGCAAGGCGGCCTGAAGAGCCGCCGCAAGAAAACAACGACGAGCCGGCGCACCGGCGGCAACAGAGATGAGGGGACCGCGATGACCGACAAGCCCGTTTCCAATTGGACCAGCGCCGACGACGCCCTGGTCGAGAACGCCATCCGCCGCGGCGCCAGCCGCCGCGACCTGCTGCAGATGCTGATGGCGGGCGGCCTCGCCGCCTCGGCCGGCAGCCTCATCCTGACCCGAGCCGATTCCGCGCTCGCCGCGACCCCGGTGAAGGGCGGCAACCTCAAGGCGGCCGGCTGGTCCTCCTCGACCGCCGACACGCTGGACCCGGCCAAGGCGTCGCTCTCGACCGACTATGTGCGCTGCTGCGCCTTCTACAACCGCCTGACCTTCCTGCCGCAGAGCGGCGTGCCGGAGATGGAGCTGGCGGAATCGATCGAGTCCAAGGACGCCAAGGTCTGGACCATCAAGCTCAAGAAGGGCATCGTCTTCCATGACGGCAAGCCGCTGACCTCCGCCGACGTGATCTTCTCGCTGAAGCGCCACCTCGACCCGGCCACCGGCTCCAAGGTCAACTCGATCGCCAAGCAGATGACGGAGTTCAAGGCGGTCGATACGCTGACCGTCGAGCTCACTCTGGCTGCGCCGAACGGCGACCTGCCGACGATCCTCTCGATGCATCACTTCATGATCGTCCAGGACGGCACCACGAACTTCGCCAAGGCGGTCGGCACCGGCGCCTTCACCTGCGAGAGCTTCGAGCCGGGCGTCCGCTCGATCGCGCTGAAGAACAAGAACTATTTCAAGCCCGGGGGCGCCAATCTCGACTCCTTCGAGTATTTCGCCATCACCGACGACACCGCCCGCGTCAACGCGCTGATCGCCAACGACATCCAGCTTGCCGCCTCGATCAGCCCGCGCTCGATGCGCCTGGTCGACAGCCAGCCCAACGTGGCCCTGTCGAAGACCACCTCCGGCAATTACACGAATCTCAACATGCGCATGGACATGGCTCCGGGCGACAAGATGGATTTCGTGACCGGCATGAAATACCTGCTGAACCGTCAGCAGATCCAGACGGCGGCGCTGCGCGGCCTCGCCGAGATCGCCAACGACCAGCCGATTTCGCCCGCGAGCGCCTATCACAACAAGGAGTTGAAGCCGAAGGCCTTCGACCCCGAAAAGGCGAAGTTCCATTTCAACAAGGCCGGTCTCATCGGCCAGTCGATCCCGATCATCACCTCCGAGGCGCCCGCCTCGGCGGTCGACATGGCGGTGCTGGTGCAGCAGGCGGGCAACGCGATCGGCATGAAGTTCGACGTGCAGCGCGTCCCCTCGGACGGCTACTGGTCGAACTACTGGCTGAAGGCGCCGGTCCATTTCGGCAACATCAATCCGCGGCCGACGCCGGACATTCTGTTCTCGCTGCTCTACGCCTCCAGCGCGCCCTGGAACGAGAGTCAGTACAAGTCGGAGAAATTCGACCGCATGCTGCTCGAGGCGCGCGGCTCGCTCGACGAAGCCAAGCGCAAGCAGATCTATGGCGAGATGCAGGTGATGGTCGCGGAAGAAGCCGGCACGGCCATTCCGGTCTACATCTCCAATGTCGACGCGATCTCGAAGAAGCTGAAGGGCCTGCAGCCGAACCCGCTCGGCGGACAGATGGGCTACGCTTTCGCCGAATATGTCTGGCTGGAAGGCTGAAATCGGCATGTGGCATGCCCGCCTCCCGGTGAGCTGCGGGCGGGCACGCCATCCATGATCGCAAGACCGGGCGCGGAGCCCGGTCTCCCCGCCCCTGCCCCTCTCGCCCCGGGAGGCGCCCTCTTCGGGAGCGCCGATGAACTCGCCGATCCTGCCCTTGCTGGGCGCCCGCCTGGCGCTGGCGCTCGTCACCCTGGTGATCGTTTCCTTCGTCGTGTTCTGCGCCACGCAGATCCTGCCGGGCGACGTGGCCGAGGTTCTGCTCGGCCAGGCGGCGACGCCCGAGGCCGTGGCGGGGCTGCGCGCCGCGATGCATCTCAACGACCCGGCCATCCTGCGCTTCTTCCGCTGGATCGGCGGGCTCGTCACGGGCGATCTTGGCGTCTCCTATGCGAATAATCGGCCGATCGCGCAGCTGATCGCGGGCCGGCTCGGCAACTCGCTGCAACTGGCGGCGGCGACGGCGCTCTTTGCCGTGCCGATCGCGCTGACGCTCGGCATCACCTCGGCCATGCTGCGCGGGTCGGTCTACGACCGGGCGGTCACGGTGGCGACGATCACGGTGATCTCCGTGCCGGAATTCATGGTCGCGACCTCGGCCGTGCTGATCTTCGCGGTCTGGCTGAAATGGCTGCCCTCTCTGTCGATCGCGCGGGATGTCTCTTCCTTCGCCGAATTGCTGCGGATCTATGCCATGCCGCTGATGACGCTGAGCTTCGTGATCTCGGCCCAGATGATCCGCATGTCGCGGGCGGCGGTCGTCGAAGCGCTCGACACGCCCTATGTCGAGATGGCCCGGCTGAAGGGCGCTTCGCGCGCCCGGATCGTGCTGCGCCATGCCCTGCCGAACGCGCTGGGCCCGATCGTCAACGCGGTGGCCCTCTCGCTCTCCTACCTGCTCGGCGGCGTGATCATCGTCGAGACGATCTTCAACTATCCGGGCATCGCCAAGCTGATGGTGGATGCGGTGGCGACGCGCGATCTGCCGCTGATCCAGAGCTGCGCCATGATCTTCTGCTTCGTCTATCTGCTGCTGATCACGACGGCGGACATCGTCGCCATCCTGTCGAACCCGAAATTGCGCTGATCATGGGCACCGAGGCCGTCACTTCCCGCAAGACCCTGCTGCCGGGCTACAGCTTCAACGCCGTCGGCTGGCTGAGCCTCACGGTGGTCGCCTTCTGGGCGGTCATCGCGGTCATCGCGCCGCTGATCACCCCGCATGCGGTCGGCGATATCGTCGACATGGACTATTTCGGGCCGCTCAGCCGCGAATTTCCGCTCGGCACCGACTATCTCGGCCGGGACATGCTCTCTCGCATCCTGTTCGGGGCGCGCTACACCGTCGGCATCTCCCTGGCCGCGACGCTGCTGGCCTGCACCACCGGCGTCGCGCTCGGCATGGCGGCGGCCGTCACCGGCGGCTGGTTCGACGCCGCGCTCAGCCGCTTCCTCGATGCGCTGAACTCGATCCCGAGCAAGCTCTTCGGCCTCGTCGTCGTCGCCGGCGTCGGCTCCTCGATCCCCGTGCTGATCCTGACGCTGTCGGTGATCTACATTCCCGGTTCCTACCGCTTCGCCCGGGCGCTCTCGGTCAATGTCAACACCACCGATTTCGTCACCGTGGCGCGGCTGCGCGGCGAGGGCCTGCCCTATCTGATCCGCTCCGAGATCCTGCCCAACATCATCGGCCCGGTCTTCGCCGATGTCGGCATCCGCTTCGTCTTCATCGTGCTGCTGCTGTCGGGCCTGTCCTTCCTCGGGCTCGGCGTGCAGCCCCCCAACGCCGATTGGGGTGCGCTGGTGCGCGAGAACATCGGCGGACTGCCCTTCGGCGCGCCGGCGGTGATGGCGCCCTCCTTCGCCATTGCCAGCCTCACCATCGCGGTCAACCTGCTGATCGACAATCTGCCGCGCAAGATCCGCGACAGGAGCGCCTGATGAGCAACCTCGTCGAGATCCATGGGCTCGAGGTCGAGGCGACCACCGATTCCGGCCGCCGCGTCGCCATCATCAAGGGCGTCGACTTCGCTATTGCGCCCGGCGAGATCGTCGCGCTCATCGGCGAGAGCGGCTCCGGCAAGACCACCATCGCTTTGACCCTCCTGGGCTACACCCGCCCGGGCTGCCGCATCACCGGCGGCAGCGTCGCCATCGACGGCCACGACATGGTCGCATTGCCTGAGGCGGAGCGGGCGAGGCTGCGCGGCCGGGAAATCTCCTATGTGCCGCAGAGCGCGGCGGCGGCCTTCAACCCGTCGCAGCGCATCATGGACCAGGTCATCGAGATCACCGCCATCCACGGCACCATGCCGCGCGCGGCCGCCGAGGCGAAGGCGGTCGAGCTGTTCGCGGCGCTCTCGCTGCCCTCCCCGGAGACCATCGGGGCGCGTTATCCGCACCAGGTCTCGGGCGGCCAGCTGCAGCGGCTCTCGGCCGCGATGGCACTGATCGCCGATCCCAAGCTGGTGATCTTCGACGAGCCGACCACCGCGCTCGACGTCACCACCCAGATCGAGGTACTGCGCGCCTTCAAATCGGTGATGAAGCGCGGCCGCATGGCGGGCGTCTACGTCTCCCATGATCTGGCCGTCGTCGCCCAGATCGCCGACCGCATCGTCGTGCTGAAGGGCGGGCAGGTCCAAGAGATCGGCTCGACCGAGCAGATCCTGACCGCGCCGGCGCATCCCTATACCGCCGAACTGCTGGCTGCCTTCAAGCCGCCGGCCAGGGTGCCGGCCGCGCCCGCTCCGGCGGGAGAGGCCAAGCCCGTTCCGGTGCTGGAGCTGGATGCCGTCAGCGCCGGCTATGGCAAGGTCGGCGCGGATGGGCAGCCGCTGATCCTCGCCGTCCGCTCGGTCGGGTTCACGCTCGAACGTGGCCGCAACCTCGGCGTCATCGGCGAATCCGGCTGCGGCAAGTCTACCCTGGCACGCACCATCGCCGGCATGATCGCGCCGGCCTCGGGCACCATCCGCTTCGATGGGAAATTGCTGGCGCCACTGGCGAAGGATCGCTCGCGCGAGGCGCTGCGCAAACTCCAGATCGTCTTCCAATCGGCCGATACGGCGCTCAACCCGGCCCGGTCGATCGAGGATATTCTCGGCCGGCCGCTGACCTTCTACCACGGACTGGGCGGCAAGGCTCGCGACGCCCGGATCGAGCGCTTGCTCGATCTCGTCCATCTGCCCAAGACCCTGAAACATCGCCTGCCGGCCGAATTGTCGGGCGGGCAGAAGCAGAGGATCAACCTGGCGCGCGCCCTCGCCGCAGATCCCGAGCTGGTGCTCTGCGACGAGATCACCTCGGCGCTCGACACGGTCGTGGCCGCGGCGATCATCGAGCTGCTGAAGGAACTGCAGCGCGAGCTGGGGCTGTCCTATCTCTTCATCAGCCATGACCTGAACACGGTTCAGGCGATCTGCGACGAGGTCGCGGTCATGTATCACGGCGAGAAGGTGGAGCAGTTGCCGGCCGGGGATGTCGGCAGCCGGGCCGGCCACCCCTATTCGCGGCTGCTGATGTCGTCCGTGCCCAAGCTCGATCCGCGCTGGCTCGACAGCCTGGAGCGCGACCCGGAACTGGTGGCGGCCTTCGCCAAACGCTGAACCGCGCCGGCCGGCCTTGCCTCAGCCGCCCGTCGGAAACAGGCTGGTCAGCGGCATATGCGGCTTCACGATCGGCGACTTCAGCACGACGAAGCTGAAATACTTGTCGATCCCGATATCGAGGTCGATCAGCCGCTCCATCAGAGTCTGGTACTCGATGATGCCGCTGGTCACGAACTTGACCAGGTAATCATAGCCGCCGGACACCAGATGGCATTCCACCACCTGGTCGAGCTTCTCGATCGAGGCGAGGAACCGCGCGAAATCGACCTGCCGATGGTTCTTCAGCGTCACCTCGGTGAAGACGGTCAGCGTCTGGCCGAGCTTGCCGATGTTGATGCGCGCGGAATAGCCGGTGATGTAGCCTTCCTGCTGCAGCTTCTTGACGCGCATCAGGCAGGGGCTCGGCGAAAGATTGACCAGCTCGGCCAACTCGACATTGGTGATCCGGCCGTTTTTATGCAGCTCGTAGAGGATCTTGATATCGATCTGATCGAGCTTCATCTGCGTCTCTCGCCTGTGCCGCAGGTCCTCATGCGGAGCAGGAGGCCTGCGGGACGAGCATGCAGGAAACGCGCCGCCGCAGCAATCGGCCGGCAGAAAATGCCGGGGACGAAAACGCTCTGGCACTTGGCTTTCCGCAACGCCCGCGCCGTGACGATGGGCTCCTGCGGAATCTCATGCTGCCGCAGCGCCATCTGCGGTGTCCCAGCGTTGCGGGGCGTCGCTATTCTGCGGGCTCATCGAGATTGCGATGCCTCGGCGCCGGCCTGATCTGGGCCGGCCCGAGCTCTGGAGACCCTGATGCCGGCACCGCTCCATCATATCGAAACCAGCCCCGACCTGCCGCCGAACGCCGATGCCGTGGTGATCGGCGGCGGCATCGTCGGGGTCTCCGCCGCCTATTACCTCGCCCGGCGCGGCCTCAAGGTCGCGCTCGTGGAAAAGGGCCGGATCGGCGCCGAGCAATCCAGCCGCAATTGGGGCTGGTGCCGCCAGCAGAATCGCGACGCGCGCGAATTGCCGATGGCGACGAAAAGCCTCGCGCTCTGGGACCGTTTCGCCGAGGAGATCGGCGAGGATCTGGGCTTCCGCCGCTGCGGCCTGCTGTATCTCAGCGACGACGACGCGCAGCTGGCCACCTGGGCGAAGTGGCGGGACTTTGCGCAGGGCGAAGGCGTCGTCACCCAGATGCTCTCGCCCACAGAGGCCTCGGCACGCGGGGCCGCGACCGGAAAGAGCTGGAAGGGCGGAGTGTTTTCTCCCACCGATGGCATCGCCAACACCGCCCGCGCGGCGCCGATGATCGCCAGGGGTGTCATGGCCGCCGGCGGCACCGTCCACCAGTTTTGCGCCGCGCGCGGCCTGGAAACGCAGGGCGGCCGGGTCAGCGGCGTCGTCACCGAAAAGGGCACGATCCGCACCACGACGGTGATTCATGCCGGTGGGGCCTGGGCATCGTCGTTCCTCAACCAGTATGGCATCCGCTTTCCGCAATCCTCTGCACGGTCGTCGATTTTATCTGTTGCGCCGGGCGCGCAGAACATCCCCGACGCGCTGCACACCACCGAGGTCTCGGTGACGCGGCGGGGCGATGGCGGCTACGCGCTCGCGATCAGCGGGGGCGCCCGCATCGATCCCACGCCGCAGCAACTGCGCTATTCGCGGCAGTTCTTGCCGATGTTCCTGCGACGCTGGCGTAACGTCTCGGTCGGCGGGCTTCAGGGTTGGCAGGCGGGTCACGAGACGCTGAAGCGCTGGCGGCTGGATGCGCCGACGCCAATGGAGGCCAACCGCATCCTGGACCCCGTGCCGGATCCCAAACAGGTCGAGGAGACGCATCGGCGCGCCCTGCGGCTGCTGCCGGGGCTGCGCGGCGTGCCCGTGCAGGCCCGCTGGGCCGGCTACATCGACTCGACGCCGGATGGCGTGCCGGCCATCGGCGAACTCACCGGCCTGCCCGGCTTCATCCTGGCCGCCGGCTTCAGCGGCCACGGCTTCGGCATCGGCCCCGGCGCGGGCCATCTCATCGCCGACCTCGTCACCGGCCAGACGCCGATCGTCGATCCGGCCGATTTCCGCCCCGAGCGGCTGGAAGGCTCGGCCTTCGGCAAAGTGGCGGAATTCTAACCGACGGCGGGCCGGGCCGATCCGGGCTGGACATCGGCCGCCTCGGCGGCGATGTCTTGCCCTGATCTCAGCTGGACCAAGCGATGCGGGCGCGCCAACTCGAAGTCTTCTGCACATTGATGCGGGCCGGCACCGTCACCGGCGCCGCCGCGATGCTCAACATCTCCCAGCCGGCGTTGAGCCAGATCCTCCTCCACACCGAGGATCAGCTTGGCTTCAAGCTGTTCGACCGGGTGCGCGGGCGTCTTGTGCCCACCCAGGAGGCGCAGGAACTCTACACCCAGGCCGAGCACATCTTCGGAGAGCTCGACACGCTGAAGCGGCGGACCGTGGACATGCGTCATGGCCGCACCGGGCTGGTGCGCCTGGCAGCCTCCGCCCCGCCCTCGATGTCGATCGTCCCGCAGGCGCTGGCTCGCTTTCGCGAAGCGCATCCAGATATTGTGGTGCGCTCCCTGATCGCCTCCCAGCAGAGCATCGTCGAGATGCTGCTCCAAGGCGAAGTCTCGCTGGGGATCACGATGAACGATCTGCCCCAGCAGGGCATCGCGGCAGAGACCATCGGGCATGTCGAACTCGTCTGCGTCCTGCCGCAGCGGCATCGTCTGGCGCAGCAGGGGCATATCGGCTTGCGTGACCTCGCCGGAGAGGCCCTGATCTCCTACCGCCTCGACACGCTGCAGGGGCGGCTGCTCGCCGTGGCGGCGGAGGCGGACGACCTGCCCTACGCCCCGGCAATCGAGATCGATCTCTCGATCACGGCCCTGCCCTTCGTGCGCGAGGGGCTCGGCATCGCCATCGTCGACGGGCTCCTGCCCTGGCGCCAGTTCGACGGCATCGTCACTCGACCCTTCACGCCGAGCATCCAGGTGCCGATCGCGATCCTCACCAGCAAGGAGCGGGCGCTCTCGCAGAGCCATGAGTGGATGCGCGACTGCCTGAGGGCGGCCAATCTCGATCGTGCCGCGGCGGGAACGGATTGAAGGCGGCTAGCGCTCCGCCGGGTCGAGCAGCGCCGAGACCGGTGCCGGGCGCACGGGTGCCTGGCCCCTGAGGCGCCCCGCCAGCGCCGCTCCGGCGAGGCCGGCATGGGCGGCGGCGATTTCGGCCGCCGCCAATTCGCAATAGCGGCCCTGGCAGCGGCCCATTCCGACCCGGCCGAGCGACTTCGCGCGATTGAGCTCGCCGCCGCCGATATCGACACTATGGCGCAGCGCCCCGGCCGTGATGCCCTCGCAGCGGCAGACCACCGTCTCGTCCGGCAGCGCCGCCGCCGTCTCGCCCGGCCAGGGAAAGGCCCGCGCCAGCCCTCCGGCAAAGCGTGAAAGACGCCGCAACCGACGCAGATCCTCGCCCGGGTCCGGCGCCGGCATGCCGCAATCGGCAAGGCAGGCGCCGGCCGCGAGCCGCCCCGCGATCTCGGCCCCGTCCGCGCCGAGCAGGCGAAGCCCGTCTCCGGCCAGGTAGATGCCCGGCGCCGCCCGCCCCATCGCATCGGCCTGCGGCAGCCACTGGCGCCACGCGTCGTCATAGGCAAAGGCGCAGCCGGCGAGATCGGCCAGCCGGGTTTCGGCACGCAAATGCCAGCCGAGACCGACCGCATCGCAGTCCGTGCGCCGCTCGCGGCCGGCACTGTCGTGCCAGACCAGCGCGACGGGCCCGTTCGCATCCGCGTCGATCCGGCCCAGTGTCACGCCGGAGTTGTACAGCCCCGCCAGGCGCGCGCGCATCGCCAGACCCCGCAGCGCAAAGACCGGACGGGCCGCGAGGCCGCCGAAGCCCCGGA
The DNA here is from genome assembly GCF_048595345.1 of Allobosea sp. Classification (GTDB taxonomy): domain Bacteria; phylum Pseudomonadota; class Alphaproteobacteria; order Rhizobiales; family Beijerinckiaceae; genus Allobosea. The sequence goes on along the minus strand of NZ_JBMDWH010000174.1, from coordinate 15,272 downwards.
TCTGATGGGCCAGCGGCGCGGTGTCGAGAACCGCCGCGACGTCGGCGCCCGCCTTCAGCAGCTGGACCGCGAGCAGGGTCAGCAGAGGTCCCGAACCGGCGAGGACGATGCGGCGGCCGAGCGCGGCACCCTGCGCCTTCAGCGCGATCTGCATGGCGCCGAGGCCGTAGACGCCGGGATTCTCCCAGCCCGGCACCGGCACCACCCGGTCCATCGCCCCCGTCGCCAAGATCAGGCGGTCGAAGCCGATGCGAAGGCTCCCGGTCGGACCGATGACATGCGCCTGCCCATCGGCGATGGCCGCGACGGAGCTGCGGGGGTGGTGGACCACCTGCCCGGCCGCAACCAGGGCGTCGAAGCTGCGGTGAAGCGCCGTCGCCTTCTGCGCCTCCGAGCCGTAGAGCGTCGCCGCCGTGCGGGCGAAGCCAGCGGGCGGGCGGCGATAGATCTGTCCGCCCGCCCGCTCTGCCTCGTCGACGATGACGGGCACGAGGCCAGCGCCGGCCAGAAGCTCGGCCGCGCGGATTCCCGCCGGACCGGCACCGACGATCAGGATGCGCGGCTTGGGCTCGCTCATGGCCAGGTTCCCGGCGCTTCGGTCAGGAGGCGCATGCCCTCGGCGAGAGGCGTCGAGCAGGCGCGGATGCGGGGCCCCTCCTCCTGCCAGACCCAGCAATCCTGGCAAGCGCCCATCAGGCAGAAGCCCGCCCGCCCCTCCTGCCCGAATTCGGAACGCCGCAGGGCGGGCGCGACGGAGAGGATCGCCGTGAGCACGGTATCGCCCGCCAGAGCCTCGCGGGCGCTTCCGTCGAGCGAGAAGCGCAGCGCCGGCCGATCCGTTTCGGCCAGGCGCACCAGCCGGCCCGCGCTCACTCCGCGGCCTCGGCCAGGACGACGTCGCTCTCCGGCATCTCCGGGAAGCGCTGGCGCGCCTCCGCGTAAGCCTGGGCCACCCCATCGGCACCGCTCTTGCCGGCCATGCGGCGGAAGATCTCGGTCTTGGCGAAGAAGCGCCAATGGATCGGCAGGCCGGCGAGAAGCGTGGTCAGACGGTCATAGGCCTCGCCGGTCCATTGCGCCTCATAGCCCTCGCGTTCGGGACCGAAATGGAAATGGCCCGTGACCGGCGCTCTGTCGGCCCGGCGCTCCTGCGTCGCGGCCTCGTCGAGCGCGGCGTCCCGGATCACCACGCCATAGTCCCGCTCCGCCGCCTCCGGCGAAACATAGCCCCGTGCCACATCCTCGGCAACGCGCGCCGCCTCGCGGTCGAAGGGGTGCCCGCGCCCGCCTCCGCCGGCGGAACGGATCGCAAGCACGTCGCCCGGCTGCAGCACGGCCGTGTCGATATTGCCGAGGCGCTTCTCATTCGGCTGGCCAGGATTGACGACCATGTCGGAGAGCCCGGCGGCACGCCCGCCCAGGACGCCCCAGGGCCGGAAGAAGCTGCGGTCGCGGTTGCGGACGGTGACCCGGCTGTCTGGCGCGAAGACGCGGAAGGCCATGTCGGTGGCGAGCCCGCCGCGCCAACGGCCGGGACCGCCGCTGTCCCTGGCCAGCCCGTATTTGATGAACTCGACCGGCGTCTCGGTCTCGGTGATCTCGATCGGCGTGTTGCGCAGATAGGCGGCATCGGCGCCCGAGCCATTCGTGCCGTCGCGATGCGGCATGCCGCCGCCGCCGCCGACCACCGGATTCACCGCAGCGATGACGGTGCGATTGGTCCGGTCGTCCATGGTCATGACGTTGACGATGCAGTTGTTGCCGGCCGGCGCGGCCGGCAGCCGCTCCGGCACGGCCTGCGAGAAAGCGCCGAAGATGACGGAGCGCAGACGCGCGCAGGTGAGCGAGCGCATGCCCACCGCACCGGGGAAAACCGGGTTCAGCACGGTGCCTTCCGGCGCGATGCAGGTGAAGGGGCGCGTGAGGCCCGTGTTCAGCAGGATCTTCGGGTTCAGCGTGTAGAGCACGTAATAGACGCCGACGAGCAGCAGCGTATGGCGCGGATTGCTGCCGGTCGGGACGTTCAGCGAGGAACCGAGCTGCGGGTCTGTGCCGGTGAAATCGAGGACCGCCTCGTCGCCGCGAATGGTCAGCGTGAGCTTGAGCCGGCAGGGATTGGCCTCGACCGAATCCTCGTCGGCGTAGTCGGCGAATTCCCAGGTGCCGTCCGGCATCGAGCGCAGCACCTCGCGGGCCTGCGCCTCGGCATGATCGAGCAGGGCATCGACGCCTTCGAGGAAAGCCTCCTTGCCGAATTTCTCGATCATCGCCAGCACCTTGCGCTCGCCCGTGTTCAGCGAGCCGACCAGCGCCTTGATGTCGCCGATATTGAGATCGGGCTTGCGGACGTTCGTCGTCATGATCCGCAGGATCTGCTCGTCGAAGACGCCTTCGTTGACGAGCTTCATCGGCGGAAAGCGGATGCCTTCCTGATGGATCTCGGTCAGCGCGCGCGACAGCGAAGCCGGTACGGCGCCACCGACATCGGTGTTGTGGATATGGCCGCCCGTCCAGGCGACGATCTCGCCATCGTAGAACACCGGCTTCCACAAATGGGTGTCGGGCGCATGCGTGGCGACGTAGCAGGCGTAAGGGTCGTTGGTGAAGGCGACGTCGCCGGGCTTGTAATCCTGCACAGCCGCGATCGCGGGTGCCCAGGAGAGCCCGGGATACCAGGTCGCGCCCAGCTCCATCGGCACGGCGAAGGTGTCGCCCTTGCGGCTGATCAGCATCACCGTGAAATCCTCCGTCTCCTTGACGAAGGCGGAATGGGCCGTGCGCTGGAGCGTATGCGCCATGTTCTCGGCGGCGCCGCGCGCATGGTTGGCGAGCACCTGGAGCTTCATGCGGTCGAACATCGGGGTTACTCCGCGAAGGTGAGGTGCAGGTTGAGATGGCGGTCGACCCGCGCCGAGGCGCCGGCCGGAATTGCGACGGTGGTGTCTTCCTGCGCCACCACGGCGGGGCCGGCGAAGCGACTGCCGGCCGTCAGGGCGACGCGGCGATAGAGTCCGACCTGCCGCGTCTCGCCGCCGGTATGGACGGTGATGAGCCGCTCCGGGGCAGCCTCCGCCATCACTTCCTCGTGCTGCGGAAAGGCGACGGACGGCCCCGCACCGATGGCGGAGAGGCGCAGATTGACGATCTCGATGCGTCCCGTCGGGTCGTCGAAATCATAGATCCGCGCATGCGTCTCGTGGAAAGCGTCGGCGATGGCCTGCTCGTTCCCGCCCTCGAGCCAGGCAGGCTGGAGCGGCACCTCGATCTCGTAGCTCTGGCCGAGATAGCGCATATCGGCCGACAGCTGCAGCTCCGCCGGGCCTTCATGGCCTTGCGCCGCGAGCCAGGCGCGCCCTTCCGCGATCATGGCGGCAAAGGCACTGCGCAGCTGCGGCATCGCCTCCGCACCCAGATGAGCGAACAGCGTGCGGACGAAGTCGCCGCGCAGATCCGCAACGAGCCCGCCCAGCGCCGAGACGACGCCGGGGCGCCGGGGTGCGATCACCCGGCCCATGCCGAGCTCGCGGGCGAGGAAGGCGCCGAGCATCGGCCCGCCCCCGCCGAAGGGCATGAGGGCGAAATCCTTGAGGTCGACGCCCGCCCGCGAGGCGAGCTTCTCCACTTCGACGAACATCTCTGACACGGCGATGTCCAGAATCGCCTGAGCGGTCTCCTCAAGCGGCCGGCCGAGCTTGTCGGCCAGGCGCCCGACCGCCGCCCGGGCGAGGTCGGCATTCATGCTGAGCTGGCCATAGGCCATCTCGCTATGGCCGAGCCAGCCGCAGACGACCATCGCATCCGTCACCGTGGCGTTCTTGCCGCCGCGGCCATAGCAGGCGGGCCCAGGCGTCGAGCCGGCCGATTCCGGGCCGACACGCAGCACGCCCTGCCCGTCCACGGAGGCGATCGAGCCGCCGCCGATGCCGATCGAGCTCACCGAGACAGAGGGAATGTGAAGCGGGAACTCGCCGATCATCTCGCCCGTCCCATATTGCGCCTCGCCATCGACGATGAGCGCGAAATCGGCCGAGGTGCCGCCGATGTCGAGCGTCAGGATGCGCTGTTCACCGGCCTGGCGGGCGAACCAGGCGGCGCCGATCACGCCCGAGGCGGTGCCCGACAGCAGCATCGACACGCAGGAGCGCTTGCCCTCGGCCGCATTCATCACGCCGCCATTCGACTTGGTCAGCAGGCAGGGGGCCGAAACCCCGCGCCCCTTCAGCCTGTCCTCGAGCGCGGTGAGATAGCCGGCGATGCGCGGATGGACATAGGCGTTGAGGATCGCGGTGGTGGTCCGCTCATATTCGCGGATTACCGGCCAGACCTCCGCCGAGCCGAAGACGAACAAGTCGGGCGCGAGCCTGCCGATCTCGGCCTTCACTGCCTCCTCCTGCGCGCCGTCGCGCCAGGCGTGGAGGAAGGCGACGACGATTCCGGCCGCGCCCCGCGCCTTGGCCGCCGCGACGGCGCTGGCGACGACGGTCAGGTCGGGCTTCATCGTCTGGCGCCCGTCCGAGCGCATCCGGGCCGGGATGCCGAAGACCCGGTCGCGCGTGATCAGTTGTTCGGGACGCGCGCAGAACAGCGAGTAGACGTCCGGCATGCGCAGCCGCGCGAGCTCGATCACATCCTCGAAGCCGGCATTGGTGAAGAGCGCCAGCGGCGCGCCCTTGCGCTGGATGATCGTGTTCACCCCGACCGTGGTACCATGGACGAAGCGCGTGACGGCCTTGGGATCGAGCCCCTCGCGCTCGGCGAGCAGGGTCAGGCCCGTCATCAGCTCGGCGCCGGGGTCGTCGGGCGTGGTCAGCACCTTTAACGAGGCGACCCGGCCGGAGCGGGCTTCGAGCGCGCAGAAATCGATGAAGGTGCCGCCGATATCGACACCGATCTTCCAATCCGCCACCGCGTCCACTGCTGTCTGGCCTGCCATGTCGATCCGTCTCCCACTCGCCGCGAAACCTGACATGCTCACCGCCGCTCCGTCCAAGTGACATGCCGGGCAAGCCCATAGGCCCGGCTTATGGGCTTGCCGTGATCGGCTCTTTGACCTCGGCGCCCCGGCGCGCGAGCTTCGGGGACAGACGGGGATCGGCCGCGATCCGGCCGGAGGCGAATGATGGACGTGATCGTGCTCGGCGGCGGGCTGATGGGCACCGCCGCGACCTTCTTTCTCGCGAGGCGCGGCCTCAAGGTGACGCTGATCGAGCGCAACCGGGTGGGCTCAGGCGCGACCATCGCCTCCTTCGGCAATATCCGCCGGACCAACCGCCACCTGACGCAGCTGCCTTTGGCCCATCGCTCCCGCGCCATCTGGGGCGAAGCGGAGCGGCTGCTCGGCCGGGATGTCGAGTTCCGCGCCACCGGCCATCTTCGCCTCGTTTTCGAGGAGGATGCGCTCGACGATATGCGCGCTTATGCGCAGGCGGCGCGGCCCTGGGGGCTGGAACTCGCGGAACTCGGCGGCAACGAACTCCGCGCGCGCTTTCCCGGGCTCGGGCCGGGTGCGATCGGCGCTTCCTTCTCGCCGCATGACGGCTCGGGCAATCCGCGGCTGATCGCGCCGGCCTTCGCGGCGGCCGCCGCGGCACTGGGCGCCACGATCGTGGAAGAGGCGGCGGTCAGTGCAATCGAGCGGACCCCCGCAGGCTTTCGCGTCACCACCGCCAAAGGCGTCTTCGAGAGCGACAGGCTGCTCAACACCGCCGGCGCCTGGGGCGCGCGGATCGCGGCCCGGTTCGGCGAGCCGGTGCCGCTGAGCCCGCGCGGGCCGCAAATGGGCGTCACCGAGCCGCTTCCGCACCGCATCCTCCCGGTTGTCGGCATCTGGTCGCGCGAGCACGGCATGGACGGTTATTTCCGTCAGGTCGAGCGCGGCAACATCGTCTTCGGCGGCGCGGCCGAGCGTGTGGAGGTCGATCTCGATCCCGGCCATGCCAGGGCCGATCCCGCCCGCCTGCCCGGCCAGCTGAAGGCGCTGGTGCGATTGCTGCCGGCGCTCGCGGACGTCTCGATCATCCGGACCTGGTCGGGTTGCGAGGGCTACATGGCCGATATGCTGCCGGTGATGGGCGTCTCGTCCACGACGCCCGGCCTCTTTCATGCCTTCGGTTTCAGCGGCTCGGGGTTTCAGGTCGGGCCGGGCGTCGGCGACACCATGGCGGAGCTGATCGCGACGGGAGGAACCGAAATTCCCCTCCACGATTTTCGCATCGAACGCTTCCAGAACATTGGCATCAAAGGATAATTGAGCCAGCTAGGCAATCGTCCTCTGTCACGGAAGCTCCGGCAAACGGTCACGAGAGCGTCATCCGCCGGACCTACCGCTCCGCCCCGTTCACGAGCGGTGGAGAAACGTCATGGCTGGGTTCCCGATCACGCGCCGGGCGGCGCTCGCAGGTGGCGCGTCTTCCCTGATCCTGCCCCGCTTCGCGATCGCGCAGGCCGACAACCGGCCCTCGATCACGATCGCCGTGCAGAAGGTCTCCAACACCAACACACTCGACGTGCTGCGCGAGCAGTCCAATGTCGGCGAGCGGGTGTTCTTCTCCTCGCTGTGGGAAGGGCTGATCGGCCGCAACTGGCTCGGCCAGCTCGAAACCGTCGCCGGTCTCGCCACCGAATGGCGCCGCATCGACGACCGCACGGTGGAGCTGAAGCTGCGCAAGGGCGTGAAGTTCCACAATGGGGACGAGATGACGGCCGAGGACGTCGCCTTCTCCTTCGGCAGGGAGCGCATGTTCGGCGACACCAAGCCGGTGAAGGGCGAAACCATCCGCGCCGATTTCTCGATCGGCGGCGGGCGCGCCTCCAAGGATCTGCCGCCGGAAGTGCCGGCCGTGGCGCGGCGCAACTGGCCGGCCCTGCTCGGCATCGAGATCGTCGACAAGCACACGGTGCGCTTCGTCAACGGCACGCCCGACATCACCCTGGAAGGCCGCATCTCGCGCTATGGCAGCGAGATCATGAACCGCCGCGCCTTCGAAGAGGCCAAGACCTATTCGGAATGGGCCACCAAGCCTGTCACCACCGGCCCCTACCGCGTCGCCGAGTATCGGCCGGACGTGTCGCTGCTTCTCGAAGCCCATGACGAGTATTGGGGCGGCCGCCCGCCGCTGAAGTCGATCCGCTTCGTCGAGGTGCCGGAAACCGCCGCCCGCATCGCCGGCCTGCTCTCGGGCCAATACCAGTTCGCCTGCGACATCCCGCCGGACCAGATCGCCCAGATCGAGCAGAACAAGGCGTTCGAGGTGCAGGGCGGCACGATCCTGAACCACCGCCTCACCGTCTTCGACAAGAACCACCCGCAGCTCGCCAACCCGCTGGTGCGCCGCGCCATGACCCATGCGATCGACCGGCAAGCCATCGTCGACTCGCTCTGGGCCGGCCGCACCGTCGTGCCGAAGGGTCTGCAATGGCCCTATTACGGCGAGATGTTCATCGAGGACTGGTCGGTGCCGGCCTTCGACCTCAAGCTCGCCAAGGACCTCGTCAAGCAGTCGGGCTACAAGGGCGATTCGATCCCCTACCGCCTGCTCAACAACTACTACACCAACCAGGTGCCGACGGCGCAGATCCTGGTCGAGATGTGGAAGGAGGCCGGCCTCAACATCGACATCCAGATGAAGGAGAACTGGCAGCAGGTGCTGGAGCGCACGCCGACGCGCGCCGTGCGCGACTGGTCGAACTCCGCCCCCTTCAACGATCCGGTCTCCTCGATGGTCAGCCAGCACGGCCCCAACGGCCAGCAGCAGCAGATCGGCGAATGGACCAATGAGGAGCTGAACCGCCTCGCCGTCGAGCTCGAAACCTCGATGGACAAGGCCCGCCGCAAGCAGGCCTTCCGCCGCATGCTGGAGATCGCCGAGCGCGAGGACCCCGCCTACACGGTGCTGCACCAGAACGCGACCTTCACCGCCAAGCCCAAGGCGCTGGCTTGGAAGGCCTCTCCCGCCTTCGCGATGGATTTCCGCGCCGAGAACTGGGGCGGCCGCAGCTGAGCGACCGACCCGGCCGGCGCGCTGAAGCGCCGGCCGTTTTTTCAAGACAACACACCAGGTTTGCGCATGACCCCGTTCGACCGCCGCCAGTTCCTGCGCCTCGGCGCCGCCGCGGGAGGCACGCTCGCTCTGCCGGGCTTCGCGATCGCGCAGGCGGACACCCGCCCCTCGATCACCGTCGCGGTGCAGAAGGTGGTCAACACCAACACGCTGGAGACGCTGCGCGAACAGTCCAATGTCGGCACCCGCGTTCTCTCCAGCCTGCTGGAGCCGCTGATCGACATCGACTGGCTCGGCGACCTTTCGCTGCAACCCGCCCTCGCCACCGCCTGGCGTCGCATCGACGACCGCACGGTCGAGCTGACGCTTCGCGAGGGAGTCACCTTCCATGACGGCGAGCCGATGACGGCCGAGGACGTCGTTTTCTCCTTCGGCGCCGAGCGCATGTGGGGTGGGGCGAGCGAAGCCGGCGCGGCCGGTCTGTTCGGGTCGGTGACGGCAGGCCAGGGCAGCAAGCAGCCCCCGGCAGAGGTCGTGGCCGTCGCCAAGCGCGCCTATCCGGCCTTCGAACGCATCGAGATCGTCAATCCGCGCACGGTGCGCTTCGTCAACAAGACGCCGGATATCACGCTGGAAGGGCGTATCTCGCGGAATGTCGGCGTCATCATCTCGCGCAAGGCCTTCATGGCGGCGCAGAACTGGCTGGACTGGGCCCGCAAGCCGGTCGGCACCGGGCCTTACAAGGTCGCCGAATTCAAGCCCGACCAGTCGCTGACGCTGGTCTCGCACGACGCCTATTGGGGCGGGCGCCCGCCGCTGAAGCAGATCCGCTTCGTCGAGGTGCCGGAGATCGCCTCCCGCATCAACGGCCTGCGCGCGGGCGAATATGATTTCGCCTGCGATATCCCGCCGGACCAGATTGCGGACATCGCCGCCACCGGTCGCCACGAGATCCTGGGCGGGTTGATCTCCAATCACCGCCTCACCGTTTTCGACAAGAGCCATCCGCAGCTCGAAAGCCCGCTGATCCGCCGCGCGATGACGCATGCGATCGACCGGCAGGCCATCGTCGAGGCGCTCTGGGCCGGCAAGACCCGTGTGCCGAAGGGCCTGCAGTTCGATTTCTACGGGCCGATGATGGTCGAGGACTGGGCGGTGCCGGCCTATGACATGGCGCTGGCCCGCAAGCTGGTGAAGGAGAGCGGCTACAAGGGCGAGCCGATCCCCTACCGGCTGCTCAACAACTACTATACCGGCCAGGTCGCGACCGCGCAGATCCTCGTCGAAAGCTGGCGCGAGGTCGGGCTCAACGTCGCGGTCGAGATGAAGGAGAACTTCCCGCAGGTTCTCGCCAAGGGGCCGAGCCGCGCGGTGCGCGACTGGTCCAACAGTGCCTCCTACAACGATCCGGTCTCCTCCATCGTCGCCCAGCACGGGCCGACCGGCCAGCAATGGCAGATCGGCGAATGGCGCAACGAGGAGATGGGCACGCTCTCCGAGGTGCTGGAAAGCTCGATGGAGCAGGCGAAGCGCAAGACCGCCTTCCGCCGCATGCTGGAAATCTGCGAGCGCGAGGACCCGGCCTACACGGTTCTCCACCAGACGGCGAATTTCACGGCCAAGCGCAAGGACATCCGCTGGAAGACCGGCCAGTCCTTCGCGATGGATTTCCGCGCTTCGAACTGGGGCGGGATGGGCTGAGCCCACCTGGGCCGGCCTTACCGCGAGACAGGACAACGGATCATGTCGTTTTCGATCACGCGCCGCGGCGCTCTTCTCGGAGCTGGCGCCGCCGCGCTCGCCGGGTTCTCTCTCGCTCCGCTGCGGGCGCAGGGGCTCAAGCGCATCGTCGTGGCGATGCCGAATTCGCCCAATGTCGCGACGCTCGAGCCGGTGCGCGACTACGGCAATGTCGGCTTTCGCATGGGCTACAACCTTTTCGACAATCTGATCGGCATCGATTACCGCAACGGCGCGAAGCTGGTGCCGGCGCTGGCGACCGGCTGGACCCGCATCTCGCCGACGACGATGGACTTCACACTGCGCGAGGGCGTCCGCTTCCATGATGGCGGGGTCATGACCGCCGAGGACGTCGCCTTCTCCTTCGGCCCCGAGCGCATGTCCGATCCCAAGGCGCCGGGCTATGCCCAGACGCGGCCTTTCCTGCCGACCCTGGAGCGCGTCGAGGCCACAGGCCCGATGAGCGTGCGCGTCACGACCAAGGGGCCGGACCCGCTGCTGGAGCGGCGCCTCGCCGGCTGGGGCGGGCAGATCATCTCCAAGAAGGCCTATCTCGCCGCCGCCGGTTTCGCCGCCTGGGAAAAGGCGCCGGTCGGCACGGGGCCGTTCAAGGTCAAGGAATTCTCCTATGACCGCCGCTTCGTCTTCGCCGCGCATGACGCCTATTGGGGCGGGCGGCCCATGGCCGAGGAGCTGGAGTTCCGGGTGGTGCCCGAGCTGGCCAGCCGGCTGAACCAGCTCGCCACCGGCGAGGCCCAGTTCATCACCGAGGTCTCGCCCGACCAGCTGCCGACGATCAAGGCCATGGCCGGCCGCGAGATCGCCGGCGGCGCGATCCAGAACGTGCGCGCGATCGCCTACAACAAGTTCGATCCGGCACTGGCCGATCCGCGCGTGCGCCGCGCGCTCTCCTGGGCGATCGACCGGCAGGCCATCGTCGACAGCCTCTATGACGGCCGCACCTGGGTGCCCAACGGCCACCAGGACAAGAGCTATGGCGATCTCTACCTCGCCGATTACAAGGGCCCGGCCTTCGACCCCGACAAGGCGAGGGCTCTGCTCAAGGATGCCGGCTATGACGGCCGCCGCATCGCCTATCGCGTGCTCAACAACTACTACACGCTTCAGGTCCAGACCGCTCAGATCCTTCAGGAAATGTGGCGTTCGGTGGGGCTGAACGTCGAGATCGAGGTGAAGGAGAGCTGGCCGCAGGTCTATCAGCCGGGCCTCGGCATCTTCGATGCTTCCGACACCATCTTCTGGCAGGATCCGGTGGGCGCGATGGTGCGCCGCTACGGCCCGGCGGGCAATGTCCAGGCCGTCGCCAAGACCTGGGCGAATGACGAGTTCAACCAGCTCTGCCCGGTCCTGCAGAGCTCGCTCGACACTGCGGAGCGCAAGCGCGTCTTCCGCCGCATGCTGGAAATCTACGACGAGGTCGATCCGCCGGGCACCGCCCTGCACGATCTGACCATGTTCTACGGCAAGGCCAAGGACATCCCGTGGCAGGCCTATCCGGTCGAGTACATGGATTTCCGCGCCGGAAACATGGTCTGACGCGATGGTCGCCCGCCCCGAACCTCTCGTCACGATCCGCGACCTCGCGGTCTCCTTCGACGGGGTCCGCGCCCTCCACGGCATCGACCTTTCGGTCGGGCGCGGCGAGGCGCTGGGGCTCGTCGGCGAATCCGGCTGCGGCAAGTCGGTCACCTGGCTGGCGGCGCTGGGCCTGCTGCCGAAGAAGGCGAAGGTGACGGGCAGCGTCCAGCTCGACGGGCGCGAGCTGCTCGGCGTCGCGCCGGCCGTGCTCGACGATGTCCGCGGCGGGCGCATCGCCATGATCTTCCAGGACCCGGCGAGCGCGCTGAACCCGGTGCTGCGGCTCGGAAAGCAGGTCGGCGAGGCGCTGGCGCTCCATCGCGGCCTGTCCGGTTCGGCGATCAAGGCCGAGGCCAAGCGTCTCTTCGACCTCGTCGGCATCCCCGATGCCGCGCGCCGTCTCGACGCTTTCCCGCACGAGCTTTCGGGGGGGCAGAACCAGCGCGTGATGATCGCGATGGCGCTCGCCGGCAATCCCGACCTCCTCGTCGCCGATGAGCCGACGACGGCGCTCGACGCCACCATCCAGGCGCAGATTCTCGAACTGCTCACCCGCATCCGGCAGGAAACCGGCATGGCGCTGGTGCTGATCAGCCATGATCTCGGCGTCATCTCGCAGACCTGCGACCGCGTCTGCGTGATGTATGCCGGGCGCATCATCGAAACCGCGCCGGCCGACCTCCTCTTCCAGCGGCCGCTGCATCCCTATACGCGGGGGCTGATCAGCGCCCTGCCGCCGCTGGACGGCGTGCGCCGCCGGCTCTCGCCGATCGAGGGCAACGTCCCCGAGCCCTGGAACCTGCCGCCGGGCTGCGCCTTCGCACCGCGCTGCCCGCAAGCCCTCGCCGCCTGCGACGCGGGTGTGCCGCCCCTGGCCGACAAGGCGCCGGAGCGCCGTGCCGCCTGCATCCGCGTCGCCCCGGCCCAGGCGCCGGTTCAGCACGAGCCCGTCTTCGCATGAGCGAGCCGATGCCAGCCGAAACCCTGCTCGCTTTGCGCGAGGTCAGCCGCAGCTATTCCATGCGCCGCGGGCTGCTCGGCCGCCCGACTGCGGTGCATGCCGTCGACGGCGTCTCGCTGACTGTGGAGAAGGGCCGCACGCTCGGCCTCGTCGGCGAGTCCGGCTCCGGCAAATCGACCGCCGGGCGTCTCGCGCTCGGGCTGGAGCCGCCGGATCGCGGTGCGGTTCTGTTCAGGGGCCAGCCTCTGCCGAAGGACGGAACCCGCGAATGGCGCGCCATGCGGGCGCGCATGCAGATGATCTATCAGGACCCGCTGGGGGCGCTCGATCGGCGCCTGCCGATCCTCGAACAGGTGCGTGAGCCGCTCGACGTCCACGGCCTCGGCGAACCCGGAGGACGGAACGACAAGGCGCTGGCGCTCCTGCAATCCGTCGGATTGAGGGCCGATCAGGGCGGCCGCTACCCGCATGAACTCTCGGGCGGACAGCGCCAGCGCGCCGTGATCGCGCGGGCACTCGCGACCGGGCCCGATCTCCTGGTCTGCGACGAGCCGGTCTCGGCTCTGGACGTGTCGATCCAGGCGCAGGTGGTCAATCTGCTGGTGGATCTGCAGGAGGAGCTGGGCCTCGGCCTGCTCTTCATCAGCCACGATCTCAAGGTGGTCCGGCAGGTCAGCCACCGCGTCGCGGTGATGTATCTCGGCCGCATCGTCGAGGAGGGCGAGGCGGACCTGCTGCTGCATGCGCCTGCTCACCCCTATACCGAAGCGCTGGTCTCCGCCTCGCCGGTGCCCGGCCGCCGGGCCCGGCCGCGCATCGTGCTGCAGGGCGATCCGCCCAATCCGGCCGCCCGCCCCTCGGGCTGCGCCTTCCATCCGCGCTGCCACGCCGCCCGCGAGCGCTGCAAGGTCGAGACGCCGGCGCTCCTGCCCTTGCCGGACGGGCGGCTCACCGCCTGCCATGTCGCGCATGACCAGGCGAATTTCCTGATGAAGGCCGCGAGCTGATGCTGCGTTTCCTCCTGATCCGCTTCGGCCGGGCGGCGCTCACCGTCGCGCTCGTCGTCACCTTCGCCTTTATCGTGCTGCGCCTCTCGGGCGACCCGGCGCTGATCATCATGAGCGTCGATGCGCCGCCGGAGGCGATCGCCGCTTTCCGCAAGGCCTGGGGCCTCGATGATCCGATCTGGCTGCAATATCTGCATTATTTCACGGCGATCGGTCAGGGCGAGCTCGGCCAGTCGATGCGGGACGGGCGCCCTGCCCTCCAGCTGGTGCTCGAGCGCATCCCGGCGACCTTGGCGCTGACGCTGCCGGCGCTGGCGATGAAGCTCGGCATCGGCATTCCCGCCGGCATCTATGCCGCGCTCCACCGCGACAGCCTGATCGACCGGGCGGTGATGGTGACGGCGGTCGCCGGCTTTACCGTGCCGAGCTTCGTGCTCGGCCTCGTCCTCGTGCTGGTGTTTTCCGTCCAGCTCGGCTGGCTGCCCTCTGGCGGGCAGGAAAGCTGGCGCCATGCCATCCTGCCGGTGCTCACGCTCGGCATCGGCGGCGCGGCGGTGCTCGCCCGCTTCACCCGCTCGGCGATGCTGGAGGTGCTGGGCCAGCCCTATATCCGCACGGCCAGCGCCAAGGGCGTGCCCTGGGCGCGCGTCGTGCGCGGCCATGCCCTGCCCAACGCCGCGATCCCGACCGTCACCATCGTCGGCTTCATGGTCGGCAGCCTGATCGCCGGCGCGGTGGTGGTGGAAAGCGTCTTCTCCTGGCCCGGCGTCGGGCGCCTGCTGGTCGTCGCGGTCGCCAACCGCGATCTGGCGGTGGTCCAGTGCATCCTGCTGCTGGTCGCGATCACCATGGTGTCGTCCAACCTCATCGTCGATCTGCTTTACGGTGTGATGGATCCGCGCCTGCGCAGCGGCGCAAAGGCGGGAGCGCATTGAGATGGCCGACATCACCGCCTCCGCCGGTCCCGCCGCCGCCTCCAAGCCGACGCCAAAGCCCCGGCGCCGCGTGCCGCTGCTGGTCTGGGTCGGCCTCGCCTGGCTGGCGCTGATCATCGCCGTCGCGCTGGCGGCCGACTGGATCCAGCCCTATCGCTTCACCGCCTACGATCTGAAGAACCGGCTGGCGCCGCCCTTTCACCCGCTTCACTGGCTGGGCACGGACGAGCTCGGCCGCGATGTGCTCTCGCGGCTGATCGTCTCGGTGCGCATCTCGCTGCTGGTCGCCTTCGGCGCCACCATCATCTCGGCGGTGCTGGGCACGGTGATGGGCTTCCTGGCGGCGCATTTCCGCGGCTGGGTCGAGCAGATCGTGCTGATGCTGGCCGATTTCCAGGCGGCGATGCCCTTCCTGATCCTGGCGCTGTCGGTGCTCGCCTTCTTCGGCAATGGGCTGACCCTCTTCATTGGCCTGATGGGCCTCTATGGCTGGGAGCGTTATGCCCGCATCGCCCGCGGCCTCGCCATTTCGGCCGGCGCACAGGGCTATGCCGGGGCGGTGCGGCAGATCGGCGCCGCGCCGGCGCGCGTCTATCTGCGTCATATCCTGCCCAATATCGCCTCGACGCTGATCGTCTCCATGACGCTGACCTTCCCGGAAGTGATCCTGCTCGAAAGCGGGCTCTCCTTCCTTGGCCTCGGCGTCCAGCCGCCGATGACCTCGCTCGGCAACATGGTCGGCTATGGCCGCGAATACCTCACCCGTGCGCCCTGGATCATGCTGGCGCCGGCCGCGACCATCGTCCTCACCACGCTCGCCGTCAGCCTCGTCGGCGACTGGCTGCGCGACAAGCTCGACCCGACACTTCGCTAGACTTCCGGAGATTGATCCCATGCTGCCCAACGGCGTTCTCGGCACCGGCATTTCCGCCCCCTACCCGAAGGGCGATCTCTCGGACTTCTCCGCGATCCTCGACCGGGTCGAGGCCCTCGGCGTCGAGACGATCGAACTGCCGACCTTCTCGGCCGA